>NZ_PEAZ01000070.1:0-26752 GCF_002734245.1 Sphingobacterium sp. 1.A.4 | reverse complement strand
ACCTCTTTCTGTCCCGATTGGACAGAAATGTCAAAATAATCCTTTGAACAATCAATACCTGTTACCATCTTTGTATACCATTTTTGTGGATTACAGCAGCTCTTATCATAACTTATCAATCGTAAAAACAGGCTCCTGGCCTAATGAACTGTCCAAGTTTATGATAGGAATAAGAGAGGGGGATTAACATTGCGAAGGGTCTCTCAAGGACCAATGACGATTAAAAATCTTACTCCCTCTCTCGCTGTATCCTAAATGAAATACAAAATTATATTCTGTCTCTTTAATTCCTATAACTTTTCTACAAACTTACGATGACGGTACACCTCGCAATGACGGTACACCTCGCAATGACGCGGCTACCTCATTACCTACCTCACCTCAATACTTACTTCTCCATTCTTTCCTTTCCAGCTCACCTTATCCAAAAAACCTATAACCACCTTATCCAAACTCTTATTATCCGAACTCAAAACTTCCACCTTCACCGCTCTGCCACCTTCCACTTCAAACCTCAATCTCAAACTTCCTTTTTCCTCTACACCCCGCAACTCCGAATTTAATTCCTCATTAAATTCCCCCCAGCCTTGCTCCGGAACTGCATCAACACCCTTCCTATCAACAGCCCTACCATCAACATCTTTCCCACCAATACCATCCCCAACATTCGTACTCACCCTCAATTCCTCTTCCATCAATATCACTTCCGTCTCCGTCGTATTACTCCCAACCCTATTCAAATACCTGAACAACACCAACGAACAAGCCGCCATGAACAATACCCCAGCAGCCAATCCAATCGTCAATCGGTGCCAACTATAAAAACGTCTTTTCTTATCCGCAGCCTTTGCCTCCAGTTTCTTCGCCAGCCTTTGCTGCAATAAACTCAAACGCTGCGCATCAACTCCTTGTTGCTTCCTGTACCCATCAATAGCGTCCTGTAAGAAGGGATCTTCCAAAGCTTCTCGCTCCATCTCATACATCTCCTCCTTACTCATCAGACCCATCACATAATTATGGATCCTCGATAATTGATAATTATTTTCCATTACTTCTTCTCCATACAAATTTTAAGATTCCGCCTTCCGTTCTGGATATAGCTCTTCACCTTAGCCATATCATAACCCGTTTCATCCGCGATATCCTTATAACACTTCTGTTCCAAATAAAACATCCTGATGCAAGCTTCCTGCTCCCGATTCAATGTGCTCATACAGGATTCCAATTTATCAAAATCCTTTTCGCCCCATTTCTTCTCCTCTGCACGGCTCATCTTCAGTTCGGCTTCATACAGGTTATCCTCAATATCCAGTTTCGTAACCTGTTTCGACCTGCGCAATTGCATCAAACAATAATTACGTGCATATACATACAGCCAACTTTTGAAATTGTCCACCTCATAGATCCGAAGCTTATCGATCAGCTCATCAAATATCTGCATCACCGCATCCTGGCTCTGATCCGCATCTTCCAGGTACTTATAGCACACACCATACAACAAGGACATGTAAGGCGCATAAAGCTTACCAAGGGTATCTAAATTACCTGTCTGCTTATAATACTGTAATAATTCCTTCTCGTCCATGTGTTAAACGTTTCATAATTATGATGTTTTAAGATATGCATTTCCATAAAATAAATGAAATATTACTACTTTTAAAGGAAAGAAGACCCATGAACATCGAAGAACTACGGGATTATTGCCTGGCAAAGCCAAATACCCAAGAAGATACCCCTTTCGGACCCGAACATCTGCTGTTCAAATTGGCAGGGAAAGTCTATTTATTGGTTGGATTGGATCAGATCGATGAGCTGCGGTTCAATGTGAAATGTGATCCGGAATATGCCGTGGAATTAAGGGAGAAATATGAGCACAGTGTGATTCCAGGATATCACATGAACAAGAAACATTGGAATACCGTATATGCCAATAGGCAATTAAACGACGAGGAGCTCTATAAAATGATCGATCATAGCTATGATCTGATCTTCAACGCACTCCCAAAATCCCAAAAAGAAAAGCTGAAGAACGGGGAGATCTAGACTTGAAATTCGTCTTTGATGGATTTCGCATAGCTTACACCAATAGGGAGTTCATTTTCGAATACCCAAAGACTTTGTCTGGATAATTTTTCCAAGTGTTTTTTATTGACCACAAAAGAACGATGGACCTGCATAAAGTCCTGCGTGCCTTTTTCCATCAAAAAATCCTTAATGGTCATTCTCGCCAATACCTCTTGGTCCGCTAAATGGAACCGGATGTAATTGCCAACGGCTTCCACATAGCCGACTTCATCTAGGTTCACCCGTACCAGTTGATACCCATCTTTAACATATAAAATCTGTTCGGTATCCAGAATACCTTTTAACTCCAGCATCTCCTTTGCCCGCTGGCAAGCCTTTTCAAACCGTTCGAACGAGTAAGGTTTCAACAGGTAATCCAAGGCCTCCAGCTCAAAGCCCGCCAAAGCATAATTCGGATAGGCTGTGGAAAAAATAACTAATGGTTTTGGATCCAGCTTTTTGAACAGGTCAATGCCATTGATGTCGGGCATATGTACATCAAGAAACAACAAATGGATATCCTCATGCTGCTGTAGATAGGCTTCCGCATCCCTAGCATTCAGGAAAGTTCGTTGTAAGGCCAAATAGGGAACTTTTGCAGCAAAACGCTTTACAATATCCAGCGCAATAGGCTCATCATCCAGGGCAATAGCTTTAATTACTTCCATGATATTCGTTGTTAATGTCTACTACAGAATCGGGTTGTCCTTCCAACAGATCCACGGTCAGGAATACAAAGAATTCCTGTTGGTTCTGTTCGATAACCAATAAATGTTTCCCCGGATAAAATACCTGCAAGCGCGCTTGGACATTGTCCAGACCTATGCCTGATTTCGATCTTTCCAGATCGGTACCCTCCAATTGATGAATGCTATTGTACACCGAAAACTTTAACTGCCGATCAACAATATCCGCATTGATCTTGATCCAGGATTCCTTCTCCATACTGATGCCATGTTTGAAGGCATTCTCTACAAAAGGTATCAACAGCATCGGACTGATGTAGAAGTTTTCTACCGGATCTGCAATTTCCGATTCGATCTTGATGTTCGGCACATTCTCCACGCGTAGGCTCTGTATCGCCACATATTCCCTTAAGTAGTCAAGATCCCGGGATAAAAGAATATAATCCTGTTGGTTTTCAAACAGCATAAAGCGCATCATCTGGCTCAATCGCTGTATGCTATCGGCCGTTTTATCGGCGTTTTCCTGCATCGCTATCCCATAAATCGAATTCATGACATTGAACAGGAAATGCGGGTTGATCTGCGATTGCATCAGTTTCATCTCAGCGGTTGTTTTACCTAGGTCCTTCTGTAGGGAAGCGATCTGCTGTTTATTGGCCTTGGTCCTGAAATAAACATACATACTTAGGGGGATGACAATAAGGGCCACCACTAATCCAACGGGGATCATCCGCTGCGAATACCTACCATTCACTTGGATGATGAACAGGATAAACGGTGCCATTCCAGCTAAGGCGGTAAAGAAAGCCAGTAATCCATATTCCGTTTTATTAATTTTACCATGATGGTACATCCTTAACAGGTAGTAGGTGTTTATCGCATAGAGAAAATAAGCATAGGGAATATACATGGATAAAACCCCGAAATCCCTGCTCTGGGTAAACATATAAAGGGATATCAGGAATGATAACCCGACCACCAAAAAGATTTCGGTGATTAGTTTTCTGATGAAAGCCTGCTTCTGGTTGATTGTTGTTGCTGATTCCATGGTCATTTGTCGTTTAAAAATACTAAAAATGTTTGTTTTGTACATTTAAGATCCAAGGACCATTCAGGTATCCAGTCCAAATAACTTCAAGCCATTGGCTAATCTGTGGAGTTTCCTGTAGCTGCGAGAAAAGCAGATTGGTTAAAAAGTAAAATAACATAAGCTTCGATTTAAATTCGTTGAATTACTTATGCAAGTATAATATGCCCTTTACGCTTCCCTAAATTTTTGTGACGAATGCCAATAAAGAAATGATAAATACCAATTTATTGGTTTTTTTACAGCTTTTTTCTGTCAGTGTCATACAGCCCGACCAATAAACTGTTCCCTTTTCCATCTATACGCAATCCCCCATAGGCTGCTTTTTCATACCGTTCTGCTTGGCCTTCCTCAAAGAAAAAAGATTCTGCACCGATATTGATATTGGAAAAATTACCTATCGTATAATTCAAAGCGTATTCCCCTTTTTCCAAGGGTAAAACTTCCGGCTGAAACCTTTCCCAATGGCCAATTCCATCCTTGTCCAACTTGACAATACAATAACCCCTTTTAGGAATATTCATGTTCCATCCCTTATTGCTGATCTCATAATTCAAACGCATATAATCGCCCTGCATTAATGAGCGAGGATCTACAGGAGCCAATTTCAAAAGAACTAATTGCCCTTCTTCCAAGATCTGTTCCTTCTTGAAGACCGATAAATTAAAATAGATGAGCAATGCTGCCAAGTTTAATAGGATGAGGATGTATTTATAGTTTTTCATGGTTCTCCAATTTTTTACGGGTGATAAAAAATAGGGTAAGGAACAGGATTCCAGACCCCATCATGAGTAAGGATTTAAACAGTAAAGTAAACTCCAGATCATAATAATATTGTCCCAGGTAATAAAGAAAAGCAATCATTCCAGCAACAAAACCAGTTTTATAATGGATATGGAAACAGATCAAACTGATCAATAGCGCTCCTGAAATACCAGGGAAGATTACGGTTCCTATTAAACAAAACAACAATACCAACAGGATGCCAATTCGCTGTTTCTTGGACCCATAACCCATACGACGAAAAATTCCAGATAGGATATAGAGGATGAGCCCAATAAAGACCAGGGAAAGGATAATTCTATATGCGCTTGTATAATCTAACGAAGTAAATCTAGATACGGGATACAGTGCGACCAAAAAAGCAAGGGTAACTGCGGTTCGAATAGACAGATAGCGATGTGCCATCCCTTTAGAAAAACTAATCAGCTTCGACTCATTCCATAAGAAATAAGTGGCGAGTAGTCCCAAGATTCCAGTCAGTACATAAAACCATTCCTGATCTTCCGCATCCATAAATAGGGCAAAACCAAACCAGATCGCCAATAAGGTTGCAGAAAAATTGATGATATAACCACGGGAAATGAAAATACTGCCAATCGATATTAAAAATAGATAAAGAGCAGTTAAAGTAAAACGTATATGCAAATGGTCGAACCCAAAACCAACCAATCCAATCCCTAATAAAAACAAACATAAGCTGATGCTGTCCAGGAAGATGCGCTTGCCAACTTTGTCAATGACAAATGCGGCAATAAGAAAAACGATGCCTGTTCCAATAAATCCAAACGCGGTCTGGAAAAAATTGATCATGAACAAAAAGGCTGTAAATGTGCCGCAGGCAAATACCGCCCCCAATACGGAGAAGATCTTGATCGCAAGGGATTGATCATGACGTTGATCTTCATAGGCTTGGGCCAAATGCTCGCTGTTAAAAATTATTTCTTTAGCTTGTAAGGATTGGAAATAATCCAATTTATCCTGTAGGAGATCTTTATTTTGCATAGCGGTGTTTTCTTTGAAAGGATAGGAGTGCCCTAACCAATAACGTTACAGAAACAATAATGAATAGGCCGATCACAAAGACCATTTCTTCCGTTTCCGAAGCCTTCAATAGGCTGGCAGAAATCATGATGATCAAACTAAAAGGAATGGTCGTGAGAAAAAAGAGGTTATAGTGCTTGACCCCATGATATATTCCAAACCCATACAAGTACGCGGTTAAGCCCAATAGGATATAGAAATTAGGATCATACGATTTATAGATCCCCAAACAGATACCGATGGTTGCCATCGCGATACTCGCTAACCCAGTTAGCTGAATGAAATAAGTGGGAATCTTTTCCCATTTTCCGGTCAGATTTAGGAGTATGGCGATCGTACAGACCATGCCAATGAATAAGGTTAATACCCCATAGGTGTAAAGCCAGGACCAATGGTTAGCCACCTGTACCACATATAAGATAAAACTGATGTTGATCAAGGCGATGAAGATGATCCATAATGGTGGAAATTTGGACACGAAAGTCCAAAGGGCAATGAATAAGGTCCATGCCAAAAAGAAATCATAGGCATTGGCGCCTGTTTGGTAGATCTGCCCAAATACAGCAAATAATGCCCCGACCATTAATGCTCCTGCAGTTAAGATAATCTGTTTCAAGAGCGGATCTACCCGTAGCCTGAAGTAGGCAATAAGCAACAAAATGATCAAACCCTCAATGATTCCCATTTTCGCGAATTTGTGCAGATCCTGCCAATTATAGGCGAAAAAGAAAATCAGCCCGATAACGAAAAAGCCTATTCCAAGGACCATCATCGAGATCCGGAAAAAATCATCCCAATGGTTTTTGGGCTGAAAAACCTTTTCTTGTAATGCCTTTTGAATGCTCTCCTGATGGATATCGCTGTTTCGGGCGATGATATGTATATCCTTACGTTCCATTATATCTTTGTTGTAAGATTATGCGAATAGAAAATTAGCAAAAAACCTCAGGGCCCTGCGCTGCAGATGCCCCAAGGTAACCGCTAAGTTAATTATCTTTGTCCTTAAACAATTTCGCGTCGCGGGTGTTTTTTTGAACGGCTATGGCCGCAAATATGCTGAGCATAAAGGACATGCCATAAAAACCCTTCTCACTCAGGAAAAGGTCTGCGTTCCACAATCCTACAATTAGGAGAACGATGGCGGCGATCGTTGCAAACCAACTGATGCCATAATACAATTCGGTTACTTCCAAACCTTCGGCCCTATCGCGTACCGATTTCTGCACGGAGATTACTGCAAATAATCCGAACAGGAGGATCGTAAAGTAATATCCCTTTTCGTTCAACTCCATATCGGCACTCCATAATCCAATGCAATAACTTATCGATCCGACCAATAAAGCCATCCATGAGGCCCCTATAAAAGCGGCAGTAGGTTTGAATGGATTTCTTATTCCATCATTCTTGATGGGATTGTTTTCTTCTGTGTTGTGATTTAGCGGTTCCATTTCTTTTAATTTTTTGATTAATACTGAGACAAATTTGGGGTCTATACCCAAAATTTTAAAGCTACATTTCGTAAAATACTGACGATATAAATTGTTATTTTAACTATATTTAGGTTTAAAATATTGGACTATGGATGTATTATCGGATTTGATTAACCTCTTGAACGACAAAGATAAAGTTGATTTCAAAGCCTATTTAAAACATAAAAACAAGAGGCAAGATGTGAAGAATATCCGCTTGTTCGAGTTGATACAAACTGATGATATAAATGCAATAAATAAATTGTATGGAAAGCTGAAAAATCGTGATTCTTACCATGCTTTGCGGAAAAGATTACATGATAGCCTGCTCTTATTTATTTCCCAAAAGACATTCGAAAGAGGTAATCAGGCTGTATATGAGTTATTGCGCTATTTGGTGGTTGGCCGCTATTTGCTGGAGAATAATTTAACCAAGTTAGGTTTCCGATCCTTGGATAAAGCGGAACGGATTGCCACCGAAAATGAGGAGTATAACCTGCTACAGGAAATCCTGTTGCTGAAACTGCAGTTTGCACACCTGAACGAAACCATCGATCTCGAAGAATTATCCAAGGGATTTATTTGGAACCAGACCCAGATTCAACGGGAAGCCAAGATGCAGTTGGCCTATGCACAACTCCGAAAGGAACTGATCGACATACAGCTCAAAGGAAAAGTAATCGATCTGACCCAGTTTATTGCCGAAACTATCCAGAAATACAAGATTTCCATGCTGGATTTCATGAATTATAAATCGCTCTACCAGGTCCTGTACTTGGCCAATGAATATGCTGCCATCAATCAGAACTTTAAATTGGTGGAAAAATATGTAAGCCGCATTTATCAATTCATAGAACGCAAAAAGGAGGAATCCTCCATCCATATGTATTACAAAATCTACATCCTGTATTACTTGGCCAATTTCAACTTCAGGAACCGAAACTATGCAAAAAGCAAAGCAATTTTGGACCAAATTTCCAGCATACTATCCGACCATCCCGATTATTGGAATCAGTTCTATTACCGGCAGCAATTGTTATATGCTTTAAACCTCCATTTTTCAGGTCATCCAACCCAAGCCTTAGAGACACTCGGCCATGCCCTAAAACAAGTTGGTAAAAACGTAAAAATGGAAGATGCTTATGATCTGCAGATCTGTTTGGTCATGCTCCAGACCCAACATCACGATCGGCAAGCACGGTCAGGTCTCCTCCGTTTCCATCATTCGGATGGCTGGTTGGAAAAGAAAATGGGGATGTTGTGGAGTATCCGAAAGAGTCTGTTGGAGATCCTGGTTTATGGAGAATTTGAAGAGACGGATTTGGCCAGTGCGCGAATAAAAAGCTTCCGAAGACGCTATCGCAATTACCTTTTACAAACGAAAGAAGAAAAGGTCCTAGACTATGTCTCCCTGTTGGAAAACTTCTTTACCCATCCAAGTGTTGTCCATAAAGAATCTTTCCAACAGAAAGTCTACGCTTTATTAGCATTGGAAGAAAACAGCGATCTTTTTAATCTCAGCTTCATTTCTTGGTTGGTTGCACGATGGGAAAAGGCCACAACTTACGAAGTCACCATACAAATTTTGAAAATCCAAGACGAAGAGGGGGTGTTATCACCGATAAAAATGACGTAATGGCAGTCAAAAAGCGTACAATTACCTAGTTTTTACTTTCTTATGTACGAATGGAATAAGAATTGGTGTATTTTTATAAAAATAATTAAATTTAGAGAATGGGTTGGGCAACGAAAAAAAGTAGGACTTGGGAAATTAGACAAATGGTATGGACTGTATTATCCGTCGTTATGTTTCTTCCTTTTCCTATACACATTACCCCTTTAGTGATGATGAATCAGGCAAGACGTGCGAAGGTACGTTCTTGGTACATCACTTCCTGGGTTCTTCTGGCTGTGGAGCTGGCGCTCATGGTTTCCTTTTTTTATTTCTTTGGTGCGTTGAGTCAGGCGATGTTTCTTACATTGGGAGGATCGGTACTTACCTATGTGGTAGGTAATGGGCTGTTATTGAACCAGGCCAAACCTTACCTACAACGGTTGGAATTGGGAGAAGTAAGGGATCTGTATTGGATCTCCAGCATAGATTCCCAAAAGCGATTGGAAATAGCGGCACCTAGCATCGATACCCCGCAGTTATTTGTGGAGCGCTTACTTCACTGGCGCAAGGAAATCGAAAATAGAAATATCCAAAAAGATATCGACAATATCCTCCGTCTGTTCCAATTATTGGAAAAGAAAGACAAACGGGAGGCAGAGAAATTCTTGGTGCGACACTCCACGGTGGTGAACGTATTGATGCAGTATGATGAGTTGGAGAATGCACGCTTGAATAATACCATCACATCCGAGTCCAAGCAGAAGTTGGAAGCGGTGATACGTCAGGCTGCGGTGGCCATCGAACAGGAAGTGACCAATCAGTTCAAGATGGGCTTGTTGGATGTTTCCGCAGAGAGCGACGTGTATTTACAGACATTAAAAAGTAGAAACCTTTTAAAAGATTAAGAAATTATGGCAAATCTAGATTTGACACATTTAAATGATGATCAGGAGAAGAATAAACCTGCGGAAATCCAAGTGAACTTCACGGAGGAAGAAAAGGCCCTGATCCAACAATATAAAGATAAGATCAACCTGAAATCGACTACAGATATTATTCAGTTCGGTGTGGGAACCCAAAGTAATGTTAGCAATTTCTCGAATGAGATTCTGAAACAGGTGCGTACAAAAGACTTGGGTGGTGCAGAGGATATTCTAGTCAATCTGCGTTCGGAGATCCGAGGATTCGACGAAAAAATGAATAAAAAACCCTTGTTGCCTTTCTTTGATAACATCAAGAAAAAGATTGGCCGCATGCGTACGGAATATTCATCGGTAGAGACCAATATCCACAATATTGAATTGAAATTGGAAGGGCATTATAAAAACCTGGCGAAGGATGTCAACATCTTTGACAAGCTTTTTGTACAGAACCAACAATATTTCAAGGACCTTTCCTTGCATATCAAAGCAGGGGAGGAGAAGTTGGATGAAGTGATCAACCATACCTTGCCGGCATTGAAATCAGAAGCTGAAGCCACAGGCGATCAGCATAAGATCCAGGAATACAAGGATCTGGAGCAACATGTTGTGCGTTTTGAGCGTAAGGTGCATGATCTGAAACTGACCAGAATGGTTGTTCTTCAAACCGCTCCGCAGATCCGTATGATCCAGAGCAACAGCAGTTCCTTGATGGAGAAGATCCAATCGAGTATTGTAAATACCCTACCGCTATGGAAAAACCAGATGGTCTTGACCTTAGGGATTGCCCATGCGCAAAGCGCTTTGGAAGCTCAACGAGCAGTAACAGATGCTACCAACGAGCTATTGAAGAGGAATTCGGAAATGCTGAAGGAAGCTACCATCAATGTAGCGAAGGAAACCGAAAGGGGTATTATTGATATGGATACCATCAAAAAAGCCAATACGGATATTATTACTACTATCGAAGAGGTGTTGCGTATTCAAAAAGATGGCCGTGAAAAACGTAAGGTCGCTGAACAAGAGCTATTACAAGCCGAAACAGAACTCAAAAACCATATATTGAAATCATCGGATGAAACGAAGTTGATAAACTAAGATTGTAGATGATAGATAATAGATATTAGATGATAGATATTAGACGATAGACCTTTCATGTCGTCGAAGCCACCCCGTCATTGCGAGGAACGAAGCAATCTTTAGCCTGTCATCCTGAGCGTAGTCGAAGGATCTGAACGGCTGTATACGAGAACAGATGGTTCGACTACGCTCACCATGACAGAGACGGAAAGATTGCTTCGTCGTACCTCCTCGCAATGACGGGGAAAGTTTCACTATGACGGTTAAAGTTTCCCAATAACGCGGAAAGGTCTATCGTCTATTATCTATCGTCTATAATCTTCCCCCCCCCCCCCTACATCTCCCATCTCTTCTTCGGCACACAAGTAATATCTGCAACCTTCTTCAGCACGATAGCACGTGCTTCAAATCTATTCTCCAAAACCACACTATCCTTACTCGAATAAGCGATCTTGAACCTAGGCACATAAGGCCCATTCTTATAACATCCGGAAATCTTCTGTTTGCCATTTTCCTTGGTATACACCCCTTCCACAATGATACTATCTCCGCGCACCACATATACCGCTTTGGCATATTCCTTCCAATTTCCATCCCCATAACAACTATCAGGGATCGTTTTGATCTTATTATGCACCTTAATGGTCGCATAGATAGAATCACAGGTTACCTTAAATTCATGCAGGTTATAGTTCAGGGTTTCTGAAGAATTACTGACGCTATCCTGCACCCAAACCCCTTGGAAAAAGTCTGCGCCCTCATCCTGCATATCAGAATGTCGCGTACAGCTCCCCAATAGAAAAAGTATACCCATCAAGGATAGGTATACTTTTCTTAAAGAATATGTATTGTTATTTTTAACCACTAACTTATTTTAAGCTTCCTACCATTTCTTCTGGTTTCACCCATTCATCAAATTCCTCAGCTGTCACATAACCTAGCGAAATAGCAGTTTCTTTCAAGGTAGAATTGTTCTTATGTGCAGTCTGTGCAATCTCAGCCGCTTTGTAATAGCCAATTTTCGTATTCAAGGCAGTCACCAACATTAAAGAATTATCAACCAACTCTTTGATACGCGCATAATTCGGCTCAATACCGATCGCACAGTGCTCCTCAAAAGATACACATGCATCACCGATCAAACGAGCAGATTGTAGGAAATTCGCTGCCATGACAGGTTTGAACACATTCAGTTCGTAATGACCTTGCGTACCACCGATCGTGATCGCTACATCATTACCCATAACCTGTGCTGCAACCATCGTCAATGCTTCACATTGCGTAGGGTTTACTTTTCCTGGCATGATCGAAGATCCTGGCTCATTTTCTGGGATCAAGATCTCTCCGATGCCTGAACGAGGACCCGAAGCCATCATACGGATATCATTGGCAATTTTATTCAAGGCAACCGCCAATTGCTTCAAAGCACCATGTGATTCCACAATAGCATCGTGTGCTGCCAAAGCTTCAAATTTATTCTCCGCAGTAACAAAAGGTAGACCTGTGAATTCAGCGATGTACTTCGCTACCAACACATCATATCCTTTTGGTGTGTTCAATCCGGTACCTACGGCAGTTCCACCTAAAGCAAGCTCACCTAAATGCGCTAGGGTGTTTTTCAATGCTTTCAAGCCATAGTTCAATTGCGCTACATATCCCGATAATTCCTGTCCTAAGGTTAACGGAGTGGCATCCATCAAGTGCGTACGACCGATCTTCACCACGTTCATGAACTCTTCAGATTTTCTTTTCAAGGTATCACGTAGCTTTTCCACACCAGGGATGGTAATATCAACCACGGCTTTGTAAGCTGCGATATGCATTCCGGTAGGGAACGTATCGTTGGAAGACTGCGATTTATTTACATCATCATTTGCTTTAAGAACAGGCTCACCTTCGCCAATCTTACCACCAGCCAATACTTGTGCACGGTTAGCGACAACCTCATTCACATTCATGTTCGATTGCGTGCCTGAACCTGTCTGCCAAATCACCAACGGAAATTGATCGTCCAATTTTCCAGCAAGGATTTCATCACATACGGCAGCGATAGCGTCACGCTTCTCAACAGGTAATACACCTAATTCATGGTTGGCATATGCTGCTGCTTTTTTCAAATAAGCAAATCCATCCACGATTTCTTTCGGCATAGATGCTGCCGGTCCAATTTTGAAGTTGTTACGAGATCTTTCGGTTTGGGCTCCCCAGTATTTATCTGCTGGTACTTGCACCTCACCCATGGTGTCTTTTTCTATTCTGAATGACATAATTACAAATGTTTTTATAAAGGCAAATTTAAGCAAAATTAATTCAACCGACGTTGAATATGTTCCTCAATATGGTGGAACAATTGTTTTGGTTTGAGGGTCCGCCAAGGAAAATTGTTAAGGTATTCCCCGAAATTGATGTAATAATCGATCTGGTTGTCCTGAAACTCCTTGATTACATGCTCCCGGAAGTTCAGGCCCACGATCCATCCATCCTCCACATCCTGAAACCACTCCTCATAATAGGAATCATCAGAGGCGTGGAAGTTCAGTACGTTCTCCCCGACCAAAATAAATTTATTGATCCCTTCATCGATCATCAGGTCGATAAGCTCCCTTTTCAGGATCATGATGTCATTGTAGATGGCATCATTCCATTCACCGATAAACTCGATGATGGTATACCCGCGTTCATAATCTACATACAGCACCTTCAGGTATAAGGTCAACGAACCAAAATGATCCCATTGGGGATGAAGCAAAAAGTTATACACTTTTTTATCAAATTCGAATTCATTGTAAATCGTGCCAAAAAAAGGGCTTCTTTCGTCTTCTGAGGCTATATAATCGTCGCGCCAGTGGTAATACGGTTCCAATTCATGCATATCAATGTAAAAATATTGAAAATTGCGGAATTATAATTGGTTACAACTTATTTTGGACTGGGAATTGTTGGTAAATATTTGTTTTAAAATTCTTTTAAACAATTTGTTATTCAGTATTTTTGCCCACCAAATCAACAATGCAGAAAGGAAGAAAAAGGAATATTTTCGTAGCAGCAACCTATGCGGCAACCCTCTTGCTGGGATTAATCCTCGGTCAGAACTATTCTGACCAAACAGGATTCAATACCGGAGGTTCCTTGGTGCCCATTGGTCTGTCTGATAATTCCTATAAAATCCAACAAGTTGTCGACCTGATTTCCAGCCGCTATGTGGATAGCATCAACATGGACTCCGTCCAGAATGGTGCCATCAACCATATTATTTCCCACTTAGATCCTTATTCTGCTTTTTTATTGCCTGTGGAATCCAGGACCCAGACCGAAGTACTTGAGGGTACTTTTGAAGGAATTGGGATGGAATATTTCAACCTCAACGATACCTTAATCGTCGTGGGATTGATCACCAATGGTCCTGCAGACAAGGGAGGCTTTAAAATCGGGGATAAGATCCTCAAGATCGGTGAGCGGAAGATCTCCGGAAACACCATTTCCAAGGAAGAAGTTGAAAAACTGATGCGCGGGAAGCGAGGCTCGGTGGTGGAGATGCATGTAGAGCGGGATTCTGTGCAATTACCGTTGCCATTAAAGGCCGTAAGAGATCAGATCAATGTGAGTTCCCTGGATGTGGCTTATATGTTGCAACCTACGGTTGGTTTTATCCGTATTCGAAGGTTCGGGTTGAAAACCGCTGATGAATTCAAGGAAGCGATTGTAGAACTTAAAAAACAAGGAGCGAAGAACCTGATCTTGGATCTAAGGGACAATGGGGGTGGTTATTTCCACATTGCCATCAAATTGGCCAGTGAATTTTTTGCCGATCAGCGTTTGGTGGTTTTTACCGAAGGAGCGCATGAAGCCAGGCGAGATTTTCTATCCGAAGCCAATGGAACCTATGCCCAGGGTAAACTGGTCGTGTTGGTCAATGAGCGCACCGCTTCTGCTTCAGAAGTCGTCGCTGGCGCTTTACAGGATTGGGATCGCGGTATTCTGATCGGTAGAAGGACCTTCGGAAAAGCAACCGTTCAGGAACTTTTTGATTTCTCCGATGGTTCGACCATTAATCTCAGTATCGCCCGGTATTATACCCCTCTTGGAAGAAGTATACAACGCAAGTATTCCCCGAACTGGTCCAACATGAAGGATTATCCGTCCATGTACCATGGCCTATGGTCCTTAGATACCACTTATGCCCATGCTAAGCCATATCAAACGGGCTTGGGTAAGAAACTGTACAGTGGCGGTGGGATCATGCCGGATATCAAAGTCCCTGTCGATTCCAATGAAGTAAGCTTATTGTACCAGGAGCTGGTCAAATCCTCCCTGATCGAACAGTTTGTTTACAGCCGCTTCACAAGAAAACTGCCGGCCTATTCCATTGAGAATTTTCTACAAGGGTATACCCTGCCTGCCTCGGAATATAATAGTTTCATTCGTTTCTTAGCACAGAAAGGCCTGCGTTTGTCTACGGCCAAACAGAACGATCTCCACGATCTGATCCAAAGTGATATTGAAGCCCTATTGGGAAGGTATTATTTTGGTCGGGAAGCGTATTTTAAGGTGAAGAACAGATACGATTCCTTTATCGAGTTGGCACTCAACCAAATCAACTAACCACAAATTTTACTAATTGATCTGTTGTAGGCTGAGGTCTGCAAATACTGGATAATGATCCGATAATTTCTTTTTCAGAACCTGGTAATTGCTTACCGAAAAGCGCTTATCCGCAAAAATATAATCGATTTGTAAGATAGGTAGCATTTCAAAATGGGTCACGCCCCAACCGTTCCCTTTTTCCTGAAAGGCATTCTTCATGTTCTTGCCGATCAGGTTCACACTGTAGGACATCGGGGTATCGTTGAAATCGCCCATCACAATCTTTGGGTAATGCGTTTCCTGCATATGTTCAGCTAACGATTCCGCCTGATTGCTCCGCTGTTCGAAGGCCCATTTTAACTTCCGTCCAACCTGTTTCGTCTTCTGCTCCTCATTACCGGTGCTGCTCGGATTTTGAATAAATTCCTTATCCTCGCTCTGAAGTCCGAAAGACCGCAAGTGAACGTTATAGACACGGATGGTATCCAGGTTCTTCACGATATCCACATAGATCACCCGGTTAATGCCATATTCATTCTTCTTGATTAATCCGGAATTGATGATCGGATATTTGGAGAAAATGGCCTGTCCATAGGCGCTGTAATCATTCTGTTCCGATGGCGCAAAATAGAAGTTCTCAAAGTTGTTCTTTTTCTGTACGGTTTCCGTGAATTTCTTTTTCCCCCGGATGGTACTGCTGAATTCCTGCACACAAAGCACATCAGGATTGGCTTCCTGGATGATGTCTACGAATTGATCCTTGGCCGGAACATCCGTTTTCTCCAAAGGCTGAAGCATATGTACATTATAGGTCATGACCCGAAGTGCCGAATCTGGTTTGTTTTCAATGACGGAATTAAAGGCCACATGTTTGGTCATCAGGTTCCAGCCCAATAGGATGGCGATCAAGGAAAATAGGGAATACTTGGCTTTTCTTAAGATCCAATAGCAAACAAAGCCGATATTGATCAATAGGATAGGGAGATAACCCAATCCGAGAAAGGCAATTGCCCAAAAAGACTTCGGGTTGATGAAGGATGCCGAATAACACAATAGGAGAGCCCCGATAGCGATCAGGTTGGCAATCATAATGGTTTTACTGAAAAAACCTAAATTCTTCTTATTGATCAACATTAGTCTTGCTCTTCTCTACTTGCTTTAAACAGGATTTCTTTTTCCCGTGAAGATAGACTTTCATAGCCACTTTGTGAAATTTTATCCAAAATTTCATCAATCACATCCTGGTTAGGAAGGTCTGCCTTATAGCTTTTATAGGTAAGCGTTTTTGTTTCGGTATGTACGATGCGTAGGTTATTCTTTGGACGAGGTTTGAAGATCTTGCTCCAATCGTTTCCTTCCTGCAGTTGTTTCATGAACAATACCCCCCAAGCAATGCTCAACAGGTAGACGATCGCTCCAGCCCTATTCGCGAAAATGTAGAACAAGAACTCTAAACTCAAAAAGATAACAGCCAGCGTGACGAACTTGACCCGACCAAAGATAAATAGCCTCAATTCCATTTTAGGGACCAATACCGTTAAGCTTGCCACCAGCGCGGCCAATCCCAAAGAACTGGTAAATAGATAAGATTGTGCGCCTTTGGTTAAGAAGTCGATCTGTCCAAGCGCAAGGAATAATAATCCTCCTACAAGGAAGCTGCTTAAGTATAGGGTCAAGAATTGACGTTTGTTCAAGAAGCTCATGAAGATATTACCCATCCAATAGAGCCATAAACAATCAAAAACGATGTTGAATAATCCGGTATAAAGGAATGGATAGGTGACTAATGACCAAGGTTGTTTTAGAAATTGGGAGAAATCCATGGGAAGACCCAAATTGCTGACCGCCTTATCATACAATGGATAATTAATCACATTGATCTCTACCAACAGATCGCATAAGTGGATAATGATAAAGATAGCCGCCTGAATGGAAATGAAATAGGGGATAGGCGACCCCGTCTTGTAGGTCGTTCTAAAAAATTCCTTTAATCCATTCTCTTTTCTCATCGGTTCTTTAATACATATTCGGTCTTCGGATGTTCCATGCTTTCAATAGGATATATCCAAATAATGCGCCACCCACATGGGCCAAATGGGCTATGGATGATCCTCCATGTGAAAATCCTAAATATATTTCAATCAGAATCAATCCCGGAATGAAATACTTCGCTTTCACAGGAATTGGAAAAAATATCAACATCAGTTCGGCATTCGGGAACAGGAATCCGAAAGCCAATAACAAGCCGTAAATTGCGCCGGATGCTCCTACCATCGGAGTAGAATAGATGTTTTGTAGCGTAGTGAGGTTCTCGCCAGAAACTTGGGAAAGTGCAGCCTCACTCAATTCATGCAAAGGCCGGATTGATCCCGTTATCTGGTATACCTCATAAGCCTGTACCCCATATTGTAGGACCAATGCCCCCAATCCACAGATTAAATAGAAGTTCAGGAATCTTTTGGAACCCAAAACTCGTTCGATAGTGGCCCCGAACATCACCAAGGCGAACATATTAAAGAATATATGCGCAAAGCCACCGTGCATAAACATGTAGGTGATGATCTGCCATACCTTAAACGCTGGAGAATCGGGATAGAAGATTCCGAACAGACCAAACATGGATGGAAGCAGCTGCGAAGCTATGAAGACCAGCACATTGATGATCAGTAGGTTCTTTGTTACTACGGGTAGATTGCCAAAAAGATTATTCATAAAGTTATATTATAGGCCTTTGCCAAAGCGTTCGGCTAATTCTTGTAATGTGATCGTAATAATAACCGGTTTCCCCGATAGGGATATGTTCGGCGATTCGCAGGCAAATAAACGGTCGATCAGGTCCGCCATTTCCTCATTGTCCAATTTTGCGCCCTGCTTGATCGAGGCATTCTTGGCCAAACTCTTGGCCAGTTTTTCCCTTTTACTCAATTTCAGGTCGCTCTGGTTTTTGAAATCCTCCAACAGCCTTTCGATGATCTGCCCTTCATTGATCTTTTCCAGATCAGCAGGGATGCCATCCACGATATAGGTTGTCTTCCCAAAAGGCCTTAGCTGGAATCCCAAAGCAGTGATCTCCGGTAGGATGTCCTGTACCAAGGCAAAATCTGCTGCTGCCAGATCGATGGTCTGTGGAAATAGGCTTTGTTGACTTACCCCTTGGTTCTGCTGCAATTGTTGCTGGAACTGTTCAAACAGGATGCGCTCATGTGCAGCCTGTTGGTCGATCAGCATAAATCCCGAATGGATCTGCGAAACAATATATCGGTTATGTATTTGAAAGAACTGTTTCTTCGGTTGGTCGGATGGTTGTATGATCGCCGACTCCGAACTGCTCTCCGCAGGGTGCAAGGTCAATTGCTCTGCTTCCTCGGTCTCTGTAATCTGATACAAAGTATCCCAATTTTGTGGAATACTGTTCTTTTTTTCCAATCGTTCAGGGTAACTGTAGCTACGATTCGACTTTGGCGTCCCATCATCAAATGGATTGAAGTTGGGATTGAAGTTGATCGTAGGCACTTGGATTTCCTCCAATGGCTTTGGCGTGATCAGGGAGTCAAATCCAGTCTCCTGCTCAAAGTCCAACGATGGTGCAATGTTGAACCTACCCAAACTTCGTTTCACAGCCGAACGTAAAATCGCATAGATCGCTTTGTCATCCTCGTATTTGATCTCTGTTTTTGTAGGATGTACGTTGATATCGATCTTCGATGGGTCGATGTCAATGAACAGTACATACAGCGGGTAGGTGTCTGCCGGAAGAATCTCTTCATAGGCATTCATCACCGCATGGTTCAAATACGGATCTTTGATAAAACGGTTGTTCACAAAGAAAAATTGCTCTCCTCTGGTCTTTTTCGCAAACTCAGGCTTCCCGATAAATCCCTTGATGTTCAGGATGCTCGTCGTTTCTTCTACAGGAACAAGTCTTTGGTTATAATTGTTTCCAAAGAGGTGTACAATTCGTTGTTTTAAGGATTCTTTTGGTAGATAGAAGAGTTCGTTTCCTTCGTTGTGGAAGGAAAAGAATATCCCGGGATGGGCTAGGGCAATTCGTTGGAATTCATCAATGATGTGCCGAAGCTCCACCGCATTGCTCTTGAGGAAATTCCGGCGAGCCGGAATATTGTAGAACAGGTTTTTCACCTGGATACTGGTACCATTGCTGACCTGGTCGGGATATTGTTGGATCACTTCCGATCCTTCGATCTCAATGACGGTTCCCAACTCATCCTCAACACGTTTGGTTCGAAGTTCCACGTGGGCAATGGCGGCAATGGAGGCCATGGCTTCGCCACGGAAACCCATTGTACGGATCGCAAATAGGTCCTCCGCTTTCCGGATCTTGGAAGTGGCATGCCTTTCAAAACATAATCGGGCATCCGTAACACTCATTCCACAGCCATTGTCTATGACTTGGATCAAGGTCTTTCCGGCATCTTTAATAATAAGTTTTATATGATCAGCTCCCGCATCTATCGCATTCTCCATCAATTCCTTAATTGCAGAGGCCGGTCGCTGTACAACCTCACCTGCTGCAATCTGATTGGCCACTGAATCGGGGAGCAACTGAATAATATCCGACATAATCTACAAAGGTACAAAAAAACGGTTATAGGGACGGATGAAAAGAGGCAGGAAAATGCGTCATTGCGAGGTGGCCTTGCGTCATTGCGAGGAGGCACGACGAAGCAATCTTTCGCCATGTCATGGTGAGCGTAGTCGAACCATCTGTTCGTTTCATAGCGTACAGATCCTTCGACTACGCTCAGGATGACATCTTTAAAGATTGCTTCGTGCCTCGCAATGACGGTAAGGCGCAATGAAAGCCTCAGCAATGTCGGCCTCTGAAACGCTCCTACACCAATGCCTGAGAAGATATATCCACCCTATCCACAATCCTATCCACAATCTCCAACGCCTTATCCAAAACCTCCTTCGTAGCAGTAAGATGCGGTCTGAAACGGATACTCACCTCCCCACATCCCAAAATCAACATCTGCTCCTTCATCGCTTCTTCCACAAACTTATCCCGGAACTCCACCGATGGCAGGTCAAAAGCACATAACAATCCTTTCCCCCTCACATTCGTGATCTCCTCATGTTTCTCCGCAAGATCAGACAATCTCCCCTGCAAATACTCCCCTAAAGTTGCTGCTTTCTCCACCAAATTTTCCTTTTCAATAATCTCCAAGATCAACCTAAACCTCACCATATCCACTAAATTCCCGCCAAAGGTAGAATTGATCCGACTGGACTCCTTAAATACATGATGCTCTACCCGGTCAAATTTCTCCCGATTGGCTAAAATCCCACAAACCTGGGTCTTCTTTCCAAAAGAGATCACATCCGGTGTAATCCCATAATGCTGGTAACACCACATCTTTCCGGTCATCGCAATACCTGTCTGCACCTCATCCAAAATCAGGATGATATCATGCTCATCACAGATCCTGCGCAATTCCTGGAAGAACTCTTTCCGGAAATGGTTATCACCACCTTCCGCTTGAATAGGCTCCAAAATCAAACAAGCAATATCATTCGGATTATTCTTGATCGCCAATTCAATTTCTTCGATGGCTTTTTTCTCCAATTCGATGGTTTCATTGATCGATTCCTCCGTCAATGGGAAAGTGAGCTTCGGATTACTGATCCTTGGCCAATCAAATTTTGGGAAATACATGTATTTCCTAGGGTCTTTTGTATTCGTCAGAGAAAGGGTATAGCCCGTTCTTCCATGGAAAGCCTGTTTGAAATGGATAACCTGACTGGCTTCCACTTCAATGCCCTTGCTCATATTCAACCGCGTCTTCCAGTCGAATGCAGCCTTCAGGGCATTTTCCACAGCCAAACCACCACCGTCAATAAAAAAACAGTAACTCAATTCCTGTGGGATTCCCACGCGTTCGAACGTGTCCACAAAATCCGCATATTCCCTTGGGTAGATATCCGAAAGGGCCAGTTTATTGATGGATGCATCTTTTAATTGTTCCGCATGCGCCAAAATATGGGGATGGTTATAGCCCACTGGTGATGATGCGAACATACTGAACATATCCAAGTATTCTTTGCCATCCACGTCTACAATATAGGAACCGTGTGATTTTTCCAGATCGATGACCACTGGTAGGCCATCGGCCAAAATATGCTTTGCTAATCGTTGATGTGTTTCTCTCATAATCAATTTTATAAATCAAATTTGATACCTTGTGCCAAAGGTAAATTGGTTGTATAATTAATGGTATTGGTCTGTCTGCGCATGTAAACTTTCCAAGCATCGGAGCCGGACTCGCGACCACCACCTGTTTCTTTCTCGCCACCGAAGGCACCGCCGATCTCCGCACCGGAAGTTCCAATATTCACATTGGCTATCCCACAGTCTGAACCGTTCTGGCTCAGGAACATTTCTGCTTCCCGAAGGCTATTGGTCATGATGGCTGAAGATAAACCTTGTCTTACATCGTTTTGGATGGCGATCGCCTGATCCACTTCGCCCGTATATTTAATCAGATATAGGATAGGAGCAAAGGTCTCATGCTGCACAATTTCATAATTGTTCTCCACTTCGGCAATCACTGGCGTCACATAACAGCCGCTCTCATAACCCTTACCTTTCAACACCTCTGCCTTGGTTAACAATTTACCACCCTCCGCTTTGATTTTTTCCACAGCAGATAGGTACATGTCTACGGCATCCGTATCGATCAAAGGTCCCATATGGTTATTGCTATCCAATGGATCGCCGATCTTGATCTGTTTGTACGCATCTACCAGGGATTTCTTCACCTTATCATAGATGCTTTCATGGATGATCAGTCGGCGGGTACTCGTACAACGTTGTCCCGCTGTTCCAACGGCACCGAATACCGCCCCAATGATGGTCATTTTAAGATCGGCACTTGGAGAAACGATAATCGCATTGTTTCCGCCCAATTCCAATAACGACCTGCCCAGACGTTGTGCTACGGTTGCCGCAACGATCTTACCCATACGGGTGGAACCTGTAGCCGAGATCAAGGGGATTCTTTCGTCTTCCGAAAGCCATTGACCTACCTCAGCTCCTCCAGTGATCACGGAAGATATTCCTTCCGGCATTTTGTTCTCTTTGAGGATGGCTGCCAGGATCTTTTGGCAGGCCAAAGCGCATAAAGGTGTTTTTTCACTTCCTTTCCATACAATCACATCGCCACAGACCAAGGCCAATGCCGCATTCCAAGACCATACCGCTACCGGGAAGTTGAAGGCCGAAATAATACCTACAATGCCCAAGGGATGGTATTGGTCGTACATCCGATGACCTGGTCGCTCAGAATGAATCGTATTTCCATAGAGCTGTCTGGAAAGTCCAACCGCAAAATCGCAGATGTCGATCATCTCCTGAACCTCACCCAAACCTTCCTGGTAGGATTTTCCCATTTCGTAGGATACCAATTTGCCCAGTACCGGTTTTAATTCACGAAGTTTTTCGCCCAATTGACGAACCATCTCCCCACGCTTTGGTGCAGGGATATCACGCCAGATCAGTTTGGCTTTCTCCGCCTCTTGTATTACTTTATCGTATTCTTTTTTTGTTGTGCTTTGTACTTTACCAATCAATTTTCCGTTGGTAGGAGAATAGGAGCTAATGGTTTCACCCTTTGAAAACCACTTGCTTCCGGTTGATGTTCCTAAATTCTCATCGGCTAAGCCTAACGCTTTTAATTCTTTTGATGTCATAATATGGTTTATATTATTCGAAATTTATATAAATATAAAGAATATATTTTGTTATTTCATAGTTAAATCTGAATATTTATTGCTGCATCATATTTTCTAAGGAATATATTTCTTACATTAGGATGTTAAAATATAAACCAATATGGACTACTACCTTCTCCACGAATTGCTCAGTCCGGAGCAACAGCTGATCCGCGATAGTATACGGGGATTTGTGAAGTCAGAAATCATACCTGTTATTGATCAATACGCCCAAGAACATCAAGAAGTCCCTAACTTAATGAAAAAGTTAGGTGCATTGGGGGCGTTGGGGCCTTTTATCCCGGAAGAATACGGCGGTGCCGGTCTTGATCAGATTTCTTATGGACTGATCATGCAGGAATTGGAGTTCGGCGATTCGGCCATCCGTTCGGCAGCTTCCGTACAGTCTTCTTTAGTGATGTTCCCCATCTATACCTTCGGTTCGGAAGAACAGAAAAGGAAATACCTGCCGAAATTGGCTACAGGCGAATGGATTGGGTCCTTTGGGTTGACAGAACCTAACCACGGTTCCGATCCTGCGGGGATGGAAACCAGGCTGACAAAAGACGGTGATGGCTATAGACTTTCGGGTTCCAAGATGTGGATCACCAATTCGCCGGTTTGCGATCTGGCGGTTGTCTGGGCTCGGAATGAGGAGCAGAAGGTGCGCGGGGTGATTGTAGAACGGGGAATGGAAGGATTCAGTACCCCGGAGACTTTACATAAATGGTCCCTGCGGGCTTCTAGGACTGGAGAGCTGGTTTTTGATCAGGTGTTCATCCCGCAGGAGAACCTCCTTCCGGAGGTCAGTAGCATGAAGGGACCGCTGTCCTGTCTGAATTCTGCTCGATATGGTATTTCATGGGGAGCTATTGGTGCTGCGGTCGACTGTTATGAAACGGCCCTTCGCTATGCCAAGGAAAGGGAGCAGTTTGGAAAACCCATTGCTTCTTTTCAACTCCAACAAAAGAAACTGGCCGAAATGGCAACAGAAATTACCAAAGCGCAATTGCTATCCTGGCGATTAGGGCAGTTGAAATCCGAAAATCGGGCTACGCCTGCGCAGATCTCCATGGCCAAAAGGAACAATGTACACATGGCCTTGCAGGTGGCGCGCGAAGCCAGACAGATCCTCGGCGCAATGGGTATTGTGGGTGATTTCCCGATCATGCGGCATATGATGAACCTGGAATCCGTGATTACCTATGAAGGGACTCATGATGTGCACCTGTTGATAACCGGTCAGGATATCACCGGCATTAATGCTTTCTGATCCATTGGGTCTGATGAGATTTCAGTGTGCTTTTATCCGCAGGCATAGCGGTCAGGCGAATTGTTCCTTGCGATTTGCCTGATTGCTCAGATAGCAGGAGGTCGCCATTGGGTGCTACACTGTACTTGAATTCAAATCCCTTTTCTCCGGATTTAGAAATGATCTTGAGCAGCTGTTTCTTGGTGTCCAGTATTTTCTCATATTGTTCTGATTTTCCATTCTCGTATTTGATCATGAAATATTGATCGCTCATAAAGATGAAGGCTTCCCAATAGCTAGGCATGTTCATGCTTTCCCGTATGGCGGCTTGGTCATTGTTTATATGATAGTAACCATATAATGGGCTGTTTTCATCAAAGATGTTCCCGTAATGTTTTTTGGTTTTAATAATGGTGTTTACATTCATGGATATGGTCCATACAATAAGGAGGTATTTGAACACTTGTAAGGCTGTTCTAATTTTTTTACTTTTAATAGAGGTGAATAGGCTGGGACTGGGGCTCAATTGCGATTTTTTTTGGAGAACAAAAAAATCGTAGAAATTTTTCAATTGAGGCAGCAGGAGATAGAAGGTGAGCAGGACCAAAGCCGTGGAAAGTATTTTCACACTGACATCATAGCTGTAGTTGATCATCATGATATTGACGGAAGCCGCAAAGCCGATCAAGGCGCCTAAGGTTGCCGTTCTTCGGAACAATAGGAGGATGGCCATGATTTCTACGATCCCAACAAAAATATTGTAGCTGTAGGAGTATCCGAAGAATGCCCAGGTAAGGCCCATAGGGGATAGGTCACCTAATTTCGTGTTCAGGGTGAGGATATTTGGAAAGGGGAATTGGGTTTTGAATAGTTTGATCAGTCCGTAATTGATGAGCATGAGACCCACATAATATCGGATCATGGTATGTAATAGGCTATTTGCCTTGGCTAATCTTGTCTCTTGGTTTGATTTGTTTTTTCTGGGGATTATCCAATAGATAACCGTTCCTAGGAGACTCAGTAAAAAAACGATTCCAATAATGAACCAGAAATAGAGGTGATCGCCCGATCCTCGGCCAACTAATTCTATATTTCCTGCATCATGGAATATGGATTTTATCCAGTCAAAACGCATCAGCCAAGTGAATAGTTGGAGGAATATTTTATTGACCCATTGCAAGAATGGAAATGTGGAATTGTTGTAGGTGATGATAAAGGATACTGTGAATAGGAATAGGAACCAGAATAAGATGGGATTTTTTGGAATGCGCAGGGAATGTTTGGGCTCCGTAAGTGGTTGGTTGTTGTTTTCCTGTTTCATTATATTGGTTGGGTGTAAATAATAAAGGATGGTTATAAGTATTGTAGGTTAGTTATAAATAATGAAGGTTAGTTATAAATAATAAAAGATCATTTGTATAAAACTAAGTAAAACCTATCCTCTATGGAAGCAGAGGTGCGAAGGTTTAAGATTATTTAACAGCTATGGTCCGATCCCCAAATCATTGCGAGCCTCCGCGTCATTGCGAGGAGGTACGACGAAGCAATCTTTGGACAAGCGGCGCCCCATGTCATCCTGAGCATCGCCGAAGGATCTGTACGTGTACCACATGTAGATGCTTCGACTCCGCTCAGCATGACATGGCGGGAAGATTGCTTCGTTCCTCGCAATGACGTGATTAAAGATTGCTTCGTTCCTCGCAATGACGCAGAGCCCCCCATATTGCCTTCGATGCAAAACCATGGTGAAAGCAATGCTAAAGTATGCTTTTCCTATGGTCAACATCCATTTTGATGCTTTTTCCCTACTTCCACCCTGCTTCAGATACGGACCAGGTGGGTTCCGGAGCAAAATAGGTTAACCGATCAATGGCCTAACATAGATAAATGGGATAAAATCCCTCCGGTACAGACCTATCCTGCGCACCATCCTACAAATTTATCCACCATTGCCACAGCGCTTTACATTGGAACCGTAAAAAATGTTCCCTGGGGGTCTTGGAAATATGGATGGGAAGTCCCTATCTTTGCACCACTCCGCAAGGGAGGGACGGCCGAACGGCCACTGAAATAAGGGTAGATGTACATGTTCCGAGGGTCCGCCCAAGGGGCGCATGTTACACGGAAAAAAGTCCCCGCAGAATTATTTTAAAATAAATTTTGCGGAACCGAAAAAACCTTCTACCTTTGCAGTCCCAACCACGGGGAACGGCAGCCGGCGCGACGCTGGCAGCCAATAAAAATGACAGTTCGAGACCAAGGAAACGAGGTCGGAAAACATACAGAAGCCGAAGCGCGAGCGGAGGCGGAGAGTTCTTTAAGATTTTATGATCATGTAACGCAGCGAGTAGTCGGAAGACGAAAGCTGAAAGAAAAAAGACCATTACGGTCAATCAATTTCAGATTTCCGGGAGCAGGACAGAGATACAAAAAACAAGAC
>NZ_PEAZ01000069.1:0-28419 GCF_002734245.1 Sphingobacterium sp. 1.A.4 | reverse complement strand
TCTTGTGGTCCAGGGCGAGGTCCGCATACATCTGCTTGAGACGGCGGTTCTCTTCCTCCAGTTCCTTCATACGGCGCAGCTCTTGGCTGTCCATCCCGGAATACTTCTTCTTCCAAGTGTAAAAGGTTGCTTGGTGGACACCCAACTCCCTGCAGATGTCCGAAGTGCTTTTACCCGATTCATGTTGCTTGATCGCAGAAACAATCTGGCTCTCGCTGATTCTTGTCTTTTTCATTGTACTGTTCTAAGTTACGAATTTTCGCGTTTCAGACAGTCCGAATTTTCGGGAGGGTTACAGTACCTTATAACGGAAATCTCTGCATAATTTTGTTGTAGCTTTTCTTTTAGATCCTCATATCTAGTTAAAGCTATGATTCTTCCAGGCATTTTATAAGAATTATTACTATACAAATCATTTAATACCTCTTCACCTCCGTAGTCAATAGCATCCTCTCCCTGCCTTCTAGGAATTTTCATGTCCAAAATTACTAAATCATAAAATGTTGAACTTAGATATTCTAAACAACTGTTTATATTATCGACAGAATCAATCAAACAACAATCCTTTTTGAAAATTTCTAATATTTCTTCTCTTTTTTTCTGAGTATCCTCCAATATTAAAATTCGAACTTTGTTTTTCATCAATCTAATTTAAAATTTGCTTCAATAATTGTCAATAATTCTTTTTTCCAATGTTCATCTTTACTTACAAAATAAATTACATCTAGATAAAAATCCCCATAGCTATTTCGAAGCTCCGACTTTAAAATAGACAACGATTTACCATCATCGTAAACATCATAGCCAGTAACAACAATAACCTTAGTTGATAAATTATATAACTCCATCTCCTCTAGTATAAGTCTCCCGGCATATGTTTCAAAATTTCCACCACTTTTCGAACCTATTTCTTCATAAATTGGCATACTCATATCCAACAAAACCAAATCATAAGTATGTTCAAAGACTTGCACAAGACCACTGTGGTAAGATTTTTCCCAGACAATTGAAATATTCTTGAAAGATTCATTTAAAAATTTGTATAAAATATTATACTTTAAATGATCATCTTCAATAATTAATATTTTCATATAAAAATTTTTTCACTATCAAAATTTATATTGACTGTAACTTGATTTTCAACGACATTATAGTTAAACCATGTTCCCTTTGCTTCGAAATTAGACGTTATTATATTTTTAATTTTTGGGAACCCAGAACCTTCTTCATTTCCAATATTTTCATCTTTTTCACCCCAATTAATCTTTACTTGCTCCAATCTTTCTATTATTGAAATTTTGTCTACGTCGGAAGACACAGAATTTGTAACACTGATATCTAAATTACAATCCTTTATTCTAGCAATAAATTTAGCCTCTATTCTTTGACCATTAAGCTTTGAATGCTTAATCATATTTTCAAAGCAAATTTTTAATATTTCAATAATAAATTGATAATAATTACCTCTAACTAATATCTCTCCTTCAACAATAATATCTAACTCAATATCTACATTAGGGTTAGTGTTTTTCAGAATTTGGAAACTAGTTTCTGCCAAAGAACGAAGACTGTATTCTCCAATTTCTTTATTAGTTGATCTGTTAAACCAATTTGAAATAGAGGTTATTTGATTTTGAATTTCGGTTGAAGCCCTTTTTATATTAACGGTCAAAGAATGGGTAGGTATATTGCCGGTAAGTTGCATAATTCTATTTTCCAAAGTATTTAATACCGTTAGATACTCATCCTTTATAATATTGTCTAAATAATTATTAACACTTGATAAGTTAACTTCAGTTCTTTCCCAAAGTAATTTGAAAGAATAATCTATAAAACTTTCTAATGTATATCCACGGAATTCTTCTAATAAGAGAAATAGTTCTAAATCCGTATAAGTATAATCAAAAAGCGCATATGATTTAGTTGTATTTAATTCTGTCTTACATTGAATTAAATCGTCTTTTAAATTAGCTGTGATTTGATCAATAGATTTTGAAAATTCAGCTAAATTACTTTGCAAGATTTCATTCAATTCTTCTTTTAACTTTAATCTATTTTCCCAATAATCATTTGTTAAATACACACCATTGTCTTGGCTTGTCACTAAATTTAAATTTTCAAAAACACTTCTAATGTGATTTGAAAGAGTTCCATGACGTATTCTAGTGCTTAAATAAGAATTAAGTCCAAATTCATTGCTATAAACAAAGTCATTGCGGATTAGCAAAAACATCTTCTTTAATTCTTGTAGGATAAAATCTCCAACTGATATATTATCCACTAAATATTCAATCCAATTCGAAAATTTTTTCTTTTTAAAAGAATTAGAATATTCTAATAATCGATTAAAATTCTCTTCGAAACTATAAGAATCTTCATTACCAATTGAATCTTTAGAACTTAGTTTATTTTTATTTATAGCTAATAATTTCTTACGAATTTTCTCATCATTAACGTAGATCTTCCCTTCATCGAAATCCCTTATAACCTTAATTACAAAGTTCTTTTGAGTCAAAACCTCGATTTCTTCATTATATATTTTAGAATTTTCAGGGTCCAGTTCTAGTATTTTTTGACAAATTTGAATCCTCTCTTGATTTACTTCGTTTAAATTTTTAAATACCCTAAATAATTGCAATACTTCAACAGAAGCAACATTTTTCAAAAAATACAAAAGCTTCGACCGTTCAAATTCAGAAATATTATCGAATAAATCTGTCACTTTCACTTTTCCTTTTTCAATCAAAAATAACTCTATCGATTGTTTTATTTTTATCTTAGGTTGATTTGTGAGATTTAAAAAAATTGACAAGTCGATAGTTTGACGTTCTCTATTTAGATCTTTAAAATTTGGTATAATAACATCTAAGATAGAATATTCATCTAACTTCCTTACGAATCTAGAGTTGTTTAAATAAGACTCTACATATAACTTTATTGCATTAAAAAGATCATTTAATGATAAATACGAAAGATATAGAAAATAAATTGAATAAAATTTTCTATTAATATAAGATTCATCATTTTGTAAAACTTTTTCAAATACCGAAATAGAAAGCTCATAAGATTCTCTAATAAACAAAGATATACCCTTTATGAAGTTTAAAGCACCCTGTTTTAAACCTATATCAGCTACATCGTTTATGTCAGAACTCCCATCAATAAAATTTATGATATTTAAAACAACTTCTAATCTCTTATCATCACTAAAATTATTCTTTAAATTATTATACAGGAGTTGTTCATCTCTAAATCTTGTACATAAAATTGGGGAAAAGTAATTAGATTCCAATGAAGAGAGTTTAATATATTTTGGAGCAAAAGACCAATTTAATTCATCATAAATATAACTAAAGACACCAAGACCAAAGGCATTATTGTGTCTCATAGCCACTTTTAACAAATGAAGAAATTCTGTATCATCTTCGTAAGATTTACTGTTAATTTTATAAACAGAATTTATCACTCTATAAAGTTCACTCTTTTCAGCAAATATATTAGGTACATCTTCATTGAGATTGATTAGAGCTAACGTATAAATATGGATAATTTCAGAATTTCCAGAGTTAATATTTAATAAGTAATGCTCTGCTTTCGATTTTACATTATTAAATTCTTCTAATTCAAAATCATTAATTATTTCAATTTCATCATTTGGATTTATTTTCATCCCTCCATATAACCTAAGTATATTCTGGATTCTTGGATCTAGTATATTATCATCAAATTCTTTTAAAGAGTCTACTATTAGGGTTTCGTTTCTATTATTAATAATTTCTAGTTCTATAGTTCTAACTAGTGTCTCGTATTTGTCAATTATTGAAGCATTTCCCTCTAAATAAAAGATGATTGATGGCTCATACCCATCATAAAACAAAAAGTTACAGTGATAATAGAAAAACTGCGCATATTCTTGTCTAAGAGTATTTTTATCAACCAAGGATTGCAGTGAAGTTTCTAAATCTATATTATAATTAGTTACTGAATAATCATCTCTAATTAAACGAGAATAAAATTTTGCAATAGCAGTAGTGATATAGTGGCTTTTATTAGCCAATAATGATTCTAACAAATCCCAATTGGATTCACTAAGGCCTGATAAGTGGTTTACAAGTATTCGATTCTTTAATGTCCAAACTGAAAAAGAGACTTCTGACTCAATTTTATCTAATAAAGCAATAGCACTGTCAAATTCCCCTATCAGTAATTTATGTTCATATTCTGTTTTATATTTTAAATAGATATTAACAAGTTCACAATTCTCAACAATCAACTTAAATTGCCAAAAGTAACTAATTTTAAAATCGAATATATGAGGTGACTTTCCATGAAATAACTGAGAATATGAATTTGAGATAAAATTTTCACCCTTTTTGAATTTTTCATAAAATGTTTGAAACGGTTTTAACTCAGAATAAAATAACTTGTTAAATTTCACATAATCTTTTTCATTGTCAATACTATTCTTAATGACACTAAGCGCTTGAATTTTGTCATGCTTAGTTAAGAAAAAATGTTTTAATTTCTTAAAATCCATAATTAGTTAGAGAATTATTTAAAAATAGTATTAATTATTATACTTTTTATCAATTCTGTAAAAAGTTGATTTATTAATAACGACCTTATGACATGCTTTATCAATTGACAATTTCCCATTTTCATAAAGATGTTTAGCAAATTGATATTTTTCAATACTGTCTTGTCCTTTTATAGCTATACAGATTATTGGTTAAATTCTGAATTGATTATACAGGCAAATTTGGTAATACTAAATGTACTATACAAACTCTTTCTTTACTATCGGATATTTTTTCGGTCTCCATCTCTTTCTCAGTACCCCTGACCTCATGTGTGCCTGTTAGGGGTGAGGTAATCATACACTTTGTTTTTGTGTATAGCTTTTTTAGGATAGGACACATTTTTGAAGGAAACATTGGTCCATACCTAATTCAACATATTCCAAATCACTCGTAATGGAATAAGAAAAGATGCTGTTTTTTAGATTATTACAATCTTAAAACTGCCCAATAAAATGATTGATAATTCCAGGGAACATCAGAATAGTAAGCACCAATCCCGTCAATGCGCCAAATAAATGCGCATCATGATTGATCCCATCGTTGGAATTCTTGGAAGCCCATATACAATACACCAAATACAAACCAGCGAATAAAAAAGCCGGAAGCGGAAGGGCAAAAAAGATATAAAGCTTAGTAAGTGGGTTAAATAAAATATAACTGAACAGTACTGCTGAAATCGCACCAGAAGCGCCTAAACTATGATAACCATAATTATCCTTATGCCTCATGATCGTAGGAATATCGCTTAGTACCAATGCCACAATGTATAATACCGCAAACATCACATGCCCCAAAACCCCTAATTGCGCAACAAAAATTGCTTCCAGTCCGAAACCGAAATAGTAGAAGGTAATCATGTTAAAGATCAGGTGCATCCAATCTTTATGGATAAGCCCACTGGTAAAGATCAGATAGGCATATTTCTTATCTCTTGAAATACTATAAGGATGCAACATCAATTTACCATACCATTGCGGATTTGCAAAAACATAAATGCTCAATCCGATAGTAAGGGCAAAAATAACACTGGCAACAGGTAGATTAAAAAGATAATAAGCTAACATTTAAAAACGGTCTTCGAGTAAAAATAAATAAAGTTCTTTAGGTCCATGGGCACCAAGCACCAAACGCTTTTCGATATCGGCAGTTCGGCTAGGCCCTGTGATGGTACTGATCATGGAAGGCAGGTCTGCTCCATATTTTTGACGAACCACCGCCATTCCGTGCTTCAGGTCCATCACCAATTGAGAGGCTCTCGCAATCACAATATGTACCGGTGGATAAACACCCAATCGGCGTCCCGATTCATTGGCATTGCTCAGCATGATGCTTCCATTACGGGCAATCAGTGCATCACACCCCGTAATACTGGCCTCCACCTCTTCGAAATTCACTTGCGTGCTTCGATAAGGGAAACCATATTGATCCAACAGCTGTTGAACAGTCTTTTCCCAAACATATAGCTTGGAAATTTCCAGCTTCTCCACCAAAATGATCAGGTTTTCGATCAGATTGATCTCTCCATCACAATACACAAACTTTCCCGATACCTGCGTGAATTCACGGGCAAAAGTGACGTCCAACGGTTCTTCTTCATCCTTATACAGCGGGGTCTCCTCAAACATAGGATGAGGGTTCTCCTTCTTCTGAAGAAGTGCCTGACGGATCTTCTTCAACATCTTCTCTTTCGCCGTGGTATTTCGGGTGTTCATGCTATAATATAAAACAAAAAGCTAGCAATAGCTATAAAAAAAACAGACAAGGTTTGGTAAAGCCTTGTCTGTTATGATTATTTGATTAAATATTTTCAGAATTTGTATTAGGCTTGTTGTCTGCTGCTTGTTCTGCATCATCCACATCGCCTGTCGGAATCGGAAGATCCGTTTGAGGAACACCGCCACCATCAGCCCCACCATTCACGAATTCATCGTAAGTGGTTTTATTGGCAAATGGACGCTTTCCTAAGATTTCCTCCAGATCTGCTTGGAAAAGGATTTCTTTTTCCAATAATTTCTCTGCGATTCTGATCAATCCCTCTTGTTTCTCCAGCAACAATTGTTTCGTACGCTCGTAAACTTCAGAGATCAATGTTCTCACCTCATCATCGATCAACTCTGCCGTTTGATCGGAATATGGTTTTTGGAATTGGCTATCGCCAGAGCTATCACGGAAAGAGACATTACCCACTTTGTGGTTCATACCGTAAACCGCTGTCATTGCATAAGCCAATTTGGTGATACGCTCTAAGTCGTTCTGTGCACCGGTAGATATTCTTCCAAAAGTAATATCCTCCGCAACACGACCACCCATTGTCATACACATACTGTCAATCAACTGCTCAGTGGTGTATAAGAACTGCTCTTTTGGCAGATATTGGGCATAGCCTAAGGCAGCAACTCCACGTGGAACAATAGAAACTTTAACCAAAGGATCCGCATGTTCCAGGAACCAACCTGCAATCGCGTGACCTGCCTCGTGGTAAGCCACGATCTTTTTCTCATCTGGAGAGATGATTTTATTCTTTTTCTCCAAACCACCAATTACGCGGTCAATCGCATCTTGGAAATCTTGCATCTCGATTGCTTTCTTGTTCTTACGAGCCGCAATCAAGGCTGCCTCGTTACATACGTTCGCAATCTCTGCACCAGCAAAACCTGGGGTCTGTGCCGATAATTTCTTCGCATCAACCTCTTCCGCCAATTTCAATGGCTTCAAGTGTACATTAAAGATATGTTCACGACCGATCAAATCTGGTTTATCGATCGAAATCTGTCTATCAAAACGTCCTGGACGCAATAAAGCCGAATCCAGTACATCTAAACGGTTGGTAGCCGCCAGGATGATCACCCCAACGTTGGTTCCGAAACCATCCATCTCCACCAATAACTGGTTCAACGTGTTTTCACGCTCATCATTTCCGCCCATAATGGAATTCTTTCCACGAGCACGACCGATCGCATCGATCTCATCAATAAAGATGATACATGGCGCTTTTTCTTTTGCTTGCTTGAACAAATCGCGAACACGGGATGCTCCAACACCTACGAACATCTCCACGAAGTCAGAACCTGACAAGGAGAAGAAAGGCACTTGCGCTTCGCCTGCTACCGCTTTCGCCAACAAGGTTTTACCGGTTCCCGGAGGGCCAACCAATAACGCTCCTTTAGGAATCTTACCTCCTAAATCGGTATATTTCTTCGGGTTTTTCAAGAAATCAACGATTTCCATGACCTCTTGTTTTGCCTCTTCCAATCCAGCAACATCGTTAAAGGTGATGTTGATCTGAGATTCTTTGTCGAAAAGTTGGGCTTTCGATTTACCGATATTAAAAATGGCACCGCCGCCACCTCCTGCTCCACCGTTCATTCTGCGCATCAAGAAAATCCAGATGGCAACAATGATCAACAATGGCAACATGAAGGATACGAACCATCCCGCCCAAGGGTTTGAACGGTCTTCGAAGCTAACTCCAACACGTGGTTGGTTAGCCGCTAGGCTATCCTGTGATGCTTTTAATTTATTCTCTAATGCCTCGGCATTTGCTTCCGAAAATACATATTGTGGGATTTGCGTTTTAGTGAAGTTTAATGAATTGCCTTTTGGAGCAACATCCTTATATTTCTCTTCTGCTAAACGATCTTGCTTAATATATACTTCCACATCCCACAATTCCCCATTTTTATAGGCAATCAATTTATCGACATCACCTGGGATCAGGGATTTCGTTTCAAATTCTTTATAGGTTATCTTTTTAGCTCCCTCGCCACTAAACAAATACTGGAGCCCAAAAAAACCAATAAAAATTGCTATCCAAAGCCATATCATATTAAATTTTGGTGGCATTGGCGTAATCTTCTTACTTGGAACTTTCTTCATTTATTCTCTATACTACGTTTCTATACAATCAATTCTTAAGCGCTCTGATAGCTGCTTGCTTCTGCATCGCCCCAAAGGTCTTCCATCCGATAATGCGAACGTTTTTCCGTTTGGAAAATGTGAACTACGACATCCACAAAGTCCAATAAAATCCATTCCCCATTTCCTTGGCCTTCTTTATGCCATGGATCTTGGTTAAAAGCCTTATAAACTTCGTCTTCTACACTTTTTGCGATAGCATTTACTTGTGCCGTGGAGTCGGCATGGCAGATTACAAAATAATCGGACAATGTCCCATTAACTTCCCGCATATCCAACCGCACTATTTCGTTTCCTTTTTTTTCCTGCATCCCATGAATCACAATGTCTGCAAGCTTTTCTGATAAGGAACCTTTTTTGTTTTTACTCATTAAGAAATATTATACTTTTGATAAATATTTTATTAAAACTCTTTCTTTTTGCAAAATAACACATTTTCGGGAGATTCACTACGCCAAAAGATAATTGTTTTGGAGCAAATTGGCTCAACAAATGATTATTTAAAATCTCAACTGTCAAATTTCAAGCCATTACCAGAATGGACTGCCATAATGGCAAGGCATCAGACCCATGGAAGAGGCCAAAGAGGCAATGTATGGACCGTTCCGCCAAATAAAAACATCACCGTAAGCATCTTGCTCTATCCAAAATTCCTAAGCTTGCAAGATCATTTCCTGTTGAATATGCTGATCAGTTTAGGGATCATCGATTGGTTGAAAAGTCTTCAAATTGATGCAGAAATTAAATGGCCGAACGATATCCTCTTGAACGGAAAAAAAATAGCGGGAATCCTGATCGAGAACAGTAGTACCTCGAAAGCGATAAACCATGCCATAATAGGCATAGGCATCAACGTCAATCAACAGGAATTTCCAGAGGAAATCAAAGCAACCGCCAGTTCTATTTTAAAAGAGACCGGAAATGAAATCCACGATCTGGTAAAAGCATGCGAAGAGCTCCTGCAATCCATTCAAAATAAATACGATGCTTTTAAATCGGAGAAAATTACAGAAGAGGAATTATTGAATCTTTACAACAAATTACTTTTTCAAAGGGACATTCCAGCTATTTACACGTCTAATGATATACAATTCGAAGGAATAATCAGAAAAGTGGACAGAAATGGCCTTATATATATAGAAAGTGCCAGTGAGTTAAAAAGTTACCAGTTCAAAGAAGTCGTATTTCATTTGCAAAAAATTGATTACACTCGAAAAAAAAATAACTAAATATGACAAACTTTGAAACATATTATTCTAACTTTGAATTAAACTATATTAAAAATTAATAGTCAATTACACAAACGGTTTTTTATGAAAAAAATAAATTTATTAATTGCCTTCGTACTATTCGCCATTTCAGGTGCATTTGCGCAGGTATTGAAACCAGTAGAATGGTCGGTTGCTACGAAGAAAATCAACGCTAAGGAAGCGGTTGTTTTTATCAAAGCGAAAGTAGATGAAGGATGGCATATCTACGGGTTAAGTGTTCCTGAAGGAGGCCCAATTGCTACCGAATTCAACATCACTGCAGACAATGGTGCAAAATTAAACGGTAAAGTTGCAGCGAAAGCACCAAAATCTAAGTACGAGGAAACCTTCAAAATGAATGTTCCTTACTACAACGGAGAAGTGATTTTCCAACAAAAAGTTAATTTAGCTAATGGTAAACCTACCAAAGTTAAAGGTACTGCTACCTTCATGGTATGTGACAAAGAACGTTGTCTTCCACCAGATGAGTACGAATTTGCTGTAACAATCAAGTAAAATATTATAAAATATCTTATCTAAAAAGGCAGGGTTCCCTGCCTTTTTCTTAGCTTTGCCGCGATAAACTAACAATTATGTTCAATTTAAAACATATTTTAATTGCCACATGTTGGCTTTTACTTTCATTAACCACACCTCTAGCAGGTTTTTCACAAGATTCTTTAATCAATACAGATGATATCGAGTTCAGTTCGGGGGAAGAACAAACGACATCTGATGACACATTGCTAACTGATGTTGGAGATCTAGAATTCTCCGATGGTCAGGATACCAGTGCACAAGACACAACTACTACAACTGTTGCCGCTGCTCCATCTGATGCAGATGGGGAAGACACCAGCATGTGGGGGATTTTCATTAAAGGGCTAATCGGTGGATTTATTGCATTCTTAATGCCATGTATCTTCCCAATGGTTCCTTTGACCGTAAGTTTCTTCACCAAAAAATCAGGAAGCACAGCACAAGCTGTTCAACAAGCCTTCCTTTACGGATTATTCATCATCGTAATCTATGTAGCCTTAGGTATGTTGATTACCATCGCTTTCGGTGCCGATGCCCTGAATGTCCTCTCTACAAATGGTATATTCAATTTCCTATTCTTCCTACTCTTGGTGGTATTTGCAGCTTCTTTCTTAGGAGCATTCGAAATTACCCTTCCAAGTTCTTTTGTCAACAAAATTGATGCAAAATCAGACAAAGGTGGATTGATAGGTCTTTTCTTTATGTCCGCAAGTTTAGCGGTAGTATCATTCTCCTGTACAGGACCAATTATTGGTACATTATTGGTTGATGCGGCTACAAAAGGTGATCGCTTAGGCCCTGCCATTGGTATGTTGGGATTCTCGATCGCATTAGCTATTCCTTTCGTACTATTTGCGATGTTCCCATCCCTGTTGAAATCAATGCCTAAATCAGGGGGTTGGTTAAACAGTGTGAAAGTGGTATTAGGTTTCTTAGAGTTAGCTTTGGCCTTAAAATTCCTTTCGAATGTCGATTTGGCCTACAACTGGCAATTCCTAGACCGTGAGGTATTCCTAGCATTATGGATCGTGATCTTTGGCTTGATGGGTCTATACCTGATCGGAAAAATCAAATTCTCGCATGATAGCGACCTGAAATTCATGTCGGTTCCAAGAACGATCTTGGCCATTATCGTATTCTCCTTTGTGATGTATATGGTACCTGGTATGTGGGGAGCACCGTTGAAATCTATTTCAGCATTCCTTCCTCCGATCGGAACCCAAGATTTTGATATCTCTGCCGGTGGCGGTGGAGGTCATGCAGCTCCTGCAGGTGCTGCCGATGCGTCCAGCCGAAAATATTATAGCCATTTCCATCCAAGAACAACCTTGAAAGGAATGGATCCATATTACGATTATGATGAAGCTTTAGCAGCAGCAAAAGCGCAGAACAAACCGCTTATGGTCGATTTCACAGGTTGGAACTGTGTAAACTGTCGTAAGATGGAAGCAACCGTTTGGTCTGATCCAAGCGTAAAAGCCATGATCAATGAGAAATTTATCCTAGTTGAACTTTATGTGGATGATAGTGCTTTGGAATTACCGGAATCTGAGCATTACACCTCTAAAATCACGGGTAAAAAAGTAACCAAAGTAAGTAAGAAGAATTCGGAACTACAGATCGAGCGTTTCAACTCCAATTCACAACCTTTATATGCTATATTGGATAATAATGGTGAATTATTGGTTCCAACCAGTGGAGCGGATTACGATATTGCTAGCTACAAAGCATTCTTGCAATCAGGTTTGGATAAATACAACGCGAAATAAGTTAACATAATCATACTTTTTAAACGTAAGTAAATCGGTATATTTGGCATATGAGTAACATTAAAAACATTGCCGTTTTAACTTCTGGAGGTGATTCTCCAGGTATGAATGCCGGTATCCGTGCTGTTATCCGTTCAGGTATTTATCATGGAATGAACATGTTTGGTATCCGTAGAGGATATGATGGCATGGTTCAGGGCGATATTATTGCGATGGATGCTAAATCTGTAGCCAATATCATCCAACGTGGTGGTACCATCCTGAAAACAGCAAGAAGTGATGAATTCAGAACTGTCGAAGGAAGAAAACAAGCTTACGAAAACCTTAAAAAACATGATATTGATGCCTTAGTGGTTATTGGTGGAGACGGAACCTTTACGGGAGCATCCAAATTCATTGAAGAATTTGATATTCCTATTATTGGTATGCCCGGCACCATCGATAATGACTTGAATGGTACAGACTTTACGATCGGTTATGATACAGCCATCAACACAGTTGTGGATGCTGTAGATAAGATCCGTGATACCGCAGAGTCCCACGACCGCCTATTTGTGGTGGAAGTGATGGGTCGCGACTCCGGTCTGATCGCTTTACGTTCAGGAATCAGTACTGGTGCTGAAGCCGTGCTTATCCCAGAACTGGAAGTGGATTATGATGCCATCATGAAACGTCTGGATAAAACCAGAAAGAACAAATCATCCCGTATCATCATCGTTGCTGAAGGTGATAAAGAAGGTGGATTGGTCGTTGCTGAGAAAATCAAGGCCAACTTCCCTGCTTATGATGTTCGTGTTTCCATTTTGGGACATATCCAACGCGGTGGATCACCAACCTGTATGGACCGTGTGTTAGCTAGCCGTTTGGGTGTTGCCGCGGTAGAAGGACTACTCGAAGGTCGTAAAGGCGAAATGGCCGGATTGATCTGTGGAAATGTACAATTTACCCCGTTCAACAAAGCCATCAAGCATATTGATAAAATCAATACCAACCTTACCCGGATAGTTGAAATCCTTTCCTTGTAAGGAAAAAAAATACCTGAAATCCCGTTTCCAAAAAAGAAACGGGATTTTTTATTTTATACCTTTGTTTAAAATTTTTGGAGATGCAAATAGCTGAACTTTATCAAATCTACCTAGACTATCCAACCATCTGTACGGATACGCGTCAGATCACTAAAGACTGTATATTTTTTGCCCTTAAAGGGGAATCTTTTAATGGGAATACCTTTGCCGAAAAAGCATTGGAGGCAGGGGCTAAATATGTGGTGCTGGATGATCGGGAATATGTTCAGGATGGCCCCGCTTATATCCTGGTAGAGGATGTGTTAAGCAGTTTGCAGGCCTTGGCTACCCATCATCGGAAACAATTGGATATCCCTTTTGTGGGGATTACGGGTACAAATGGTAAAACTACCAGCAAGGAATTGTTATACAGCGTCCTTTCCCAAAAATTCAAGGCTTTTGCTACGAAGGGAAACCTGAACAACCATATCGGTGTTCCTTTGACTATTCTTTCCTTACCAAAGGATCTGGAACTGGCCATTATTGAAATGGGTGCTAATCATCAGGGAGAAATTGAATTTCTATGTCATATCGCGCAGCCAAGCCATGGTCTCATCACCAATGTGGGCAAGGCTCATCTGGAAGGGTTTGGTTCTTTTGAGGGAGTGATGAAGACCAAAGGAGAGCTTTATGATTACCTGAAGGAGCATAATGGGCAGGTTTTTGTTCAGGGGGATAATGAGTTTCTGATGAAGATGGCGAAGGATAGGAAGTTGAATGATATGGTGCATTACGGTTTTTCGGATAAGAATGATATTCAAGGAGGATTGGTTGTTGCTGATCCATTATTGACTATTTTTTGGAAAGAGCGGGGGGAGAATGGAACGCATGAGGTGAATACGCATTTAACGGGGGCTTATAATACGGAGAATATGTTGGCTGCTGTTGCTGTTGGATTGCATTTTGGATTAAGTGCGGAGGAGATCAATGCAGGGCTGGAGGGATATGTGCCTCAGAACAATCGTTCACAGATTACTAAAACTGATGATAATACTATTATCGCTGATTATTATAATGCGAATGCGAGTAGTATGGCAGCGGCGATTGAAAATATTAAGGTGATCAAGGCAGAGAGGAAAGCGGCGATATTGGGCGATATGTTCGAAATGGGGGATCAGAGTGTGGAGGAGCATAGGAAGGTCATTGCAGCAGCTAAAGCTGTTGGACTGGATAGGTTGATTTTTGTAGGGAAAGCTTTTTTTGGATTGAGGGATGAGGTTTTGGAGAACGTGATGGTTGATGAAACAAAAGCGGTTGAATTTTATGAAACAACGGAAGAAGCAAAAGCGGCTTTGGTTAAAGATCCGATAAAGGATTTTATGATTTTGTTGAAAGCCTCTCGCGGGATGGCATTTGAAAGGTTAATGGAAGTTTTGTAGAAATACGGGGTTGCACTTTTAACTTCATTGTGTGGTCGCCTCCGTTTTTGCAAGGCTTTATAACGTCATTGCGAGGTCGACGCAATCATTGTGAAGTTTTAAAACGTCATTGCGAGGAACGAAGCAATCTTTGGACTTTGTAATGCTGAGCATAGTCTTTGTCATCCTGAGCGTAGTCGAAGGATCTGTACGGTTACTTACGAACAGATGCTTCGACTTCGCTCAGCATGACATGCGGGAAGATTGCTTCGTCGTACCTCCTCGCAATGACGAATATATCCCAATGACGAGTATAACGTAATGACGAGTATAACGTAATGCCATATATAACGCAATGACAAAGAAATCTACCTTCCCGTCTCCAAATTCAATTCCTTCTCCTTATTAATCAAATTCAAAATACTAGTATCATTCAAGATCTGTAGCATCGCATTCCTCACCTCAATAAACGTATCCCGAATCCCACAAGCATGCTCTTCCACACATTCCTCACAAGAGCGGTAAAAATTCAAACTCACACAAGGCAACAACGCAATCGGACCATCCACCAAACGCATCACCTGCGATAGGTAAATATCCTCTGGCGCCTTGTTCAAGCTATAACCACCCCCAGCGCCCTTCTTGGAATACAAAATCCCCGCATTGCGCATCTCCAATAGTATCTGTTCCAAGAATTTCTTCGGAATACGTTCCTCCTCCGCAATCTTTCCGATCTGTATAGGCTCCTTTCCATAATTCCTTCCCAATACCATTAGGGCTTTGATAGCGTATTTTGTTTTCTTCGATAGCATATTTTTCCTCTACTAGCTTATCCTCAAAAATATGAAAATTTAAGGACTATTTCTGTAAGACCTCCACAATAGGCTGCCCTATAGAACCATTTGGTTCCATCACGTGCAATAGCGCACTGATTGTAGGCGCAATATCTGTAATGTGCACCATTTTATTCGTTTTGCCCTTATTCACACCCCAACCCATAAAAACCAATGGAATATGCGAATCATAAGGCGTCCAGGTACCATGGGTGGTTCCGGTAGATCTTGGCGTTCCGTCATACCATTGCGGTTCCGTAATGATCTGAATCGCTCCACTACGTTTCCTGTTATAGCCATTCACGATCTTCTCGCGCAGCTGAGCTGGAATCATCATATTCTCACCACCTTCCATATCCACTACAAATGCAACTCCATCCTCATGACGCAGCATCTTGATGATCGACTTCTTGATCTTCTCTTCGTCCAATTTCTGTTTTTCAATCAAGCCATAATTCAAATGAACCTGATAGTTCATCAAACTGGAAACGATCTTATCCACTCCGAATTCAGCCTGCAACTGTTCGTTCAGATTACGCATGATCTGGCGAGAAAAGAAATAGCCCCCATTACCACGCATATCCATAAAATAACGGGAGTTATAGGAAGCTGCATGGTCTGCTGTAAGGAAGAATGTATAATTCCCCTTGCCAACAGTTTTATCCAAGTAATTGAAGAATTCAGCCAATTCTTGGTCCAAACGAAGATAGATATCCTCAATCTCCACCGAAGAAAGCGAATAACGGTGTCCCACGTAATCCGTAGCCGAAAGACTCACCGCTAGAAAATCTGTAGCCTTTGTCGGATTCTTGCCTAGATTCTCCTGCTTGATCGCTTCTTTCGCAAAATCTAAGGTAAATGTATTTCCGAAAGGCGTGGTTTTGATCAGTTCATAACCCGCATCCTTCATCAACAACGAAGTTTTGCGCGGAAATGTCGGAGTTTCCTCCCCTGCCCATTTGCCTTCATACACATTATCATCATCCACACTGTTGTTCTTATAGGTTTCGATCGGATATAAAGTATTCCAATCCTGCTTCAACAACTTCTCCGCCAATTTCTGCTTATTGAAATCCTGCACCCAATTCGGCAGGTTCTCCATATAATAAGTACTACTGATCCAATCGCCCGAATTTGCTTCAAACCAATAAGCCGCATCAGCAAAGTGACCTGCAGGTAAAATTCCTCCCCTATCTTTGATCGCAATACCGATCACCTTGGATTGAAAATTGGTGGCCAATTTCAACTGATCGGTAACCGTTGAAGCCAAGAGGTTTCTTGGGGATTGTTTCCCTTCCTTCTCCTTGGTCCCAACACCCTCTACCGCATCATCTTGTGTACAATACATCGACGTGCCGGTCTGTAGCTCGATCCAGTCGTTACCCGCAATTCCGTGTATGGCAGGAACACTTCCTGTATAAACGGAGCTATGTCCGATAGCCGTAAAAGTAGGCACATAATCGATCAGGGTGTTCTCGCAGGAAAAACCATCACGAAGCAATCTTTTAAAACCATCATTACCATAACGATCTGCGAAACGGTAAAGATAGTCCCATCGCATTTGGTCTACCATTAAGCCAACAACCAATTTAGGCCTTTCTACTTGTGCTGAAACGACATTGCTGAACAAGGCCAGCAACAAAAGAAAACTAAATTTTTTACGCATCATGTGTGTATTTAATTTATTTAGAAATGAGGTGACGTTTAAGGTAGTCACCCGTATAGGATTGATTACATGTTATCAGGTCTTCCGGTGTTCCTGCAAATACCAGATTACCCCCCTTCTCACCTCCTTCAGGACCAATATCAATAACCCAATCTGCTGATTTGATCATATCCAGGTTGTGCTCGATCACCAGCACGGAGTTGCCCAGTTCGATCAATGCTGAAAATGCCTTAAGCAGTTTGCTGATATCATGGAAATGTAGGCCGGTTGTAGGTTCATCAAAAATAAACAAAGTTTTTTTCTGATTGTTCCCTTTTATTAAAAAAGAGGCCAATTTAATCCTTTGCGCTTCACCGCCAGACAATGTGCTGGAAGATTGACCCAACTTCACGTAGCCTAAACCTACCTCCTGCAAAGGTTTCAGCTTGTTCAAGATCTTTGGCTGATCAGCGAAGAATTCGATCGCTTCATCCACACTCAGGTCCAAAATATCCGACACCGATTTCCCTTGGTACTGCACATCCAACACGTGTTGTTTAAAACGTTTACCATCGCAGGCCTCACAAGGAAGCACAATATCCGCCATAAACTGCATCTCGATCTTCACGACCCCTTCACCCTGACAGATCTCACATCGGCCACCTTCCACGTTGAAGGAGAAAGCTGATGGTTTTAAACCATTGGCCTTAGCCGCTGGAAGACTGGAAAACAAGGCCCTGATTTCATCCCAAGCCTTTACATAGGTAACCGGATTGGAACGTGTCGAACGACCGATAGGGTTCTGATCCACCATTTCGACCTGTTCTACCTGATCGATAGCCCCTTCCAGACCATCAAACAAACCCGTCTGATCGCCGGAATAACTACCCACCGCCTTTTGCAAAGCAGGGTATAAGATCCGTTTCACCAAAGAGGTCTTACCCGAACCGGATACCCCCGAAACGACCGTAAAGACATTCAAGGGGAAATCTACCGTGATTCCTTTCAGGTTATTTTCCCGTGCACCCAGCACCCGGATGGATTCGTTCCATTTTCTTCTTTTATCAGGTACAGGGATTTGAAGCTGCTCGCTCAAATACTCCCCTGTCAAACTCTTCTTATCCGTTAATATTTCTTTATAGGTCCCTGCAAATACCAATTCACCCCCGTTGATCCCCGCTTCAGGGCCAATATCGATCAGGTAATCCGCAGCTTCCATCATCTCCTGCTCATGCTCAACCACGATCACGGTATTGCCTGCATCGCGAAGGGATTTCAATACCCCGATCAATCGTTGGGTATCCCGTGGGTGCAATCCGATACTCGGTTCATCCAACACATAAATGGATCCTACAAGGGAACTTCCCAAGGAAGTAGCCAGGTTGATCCGTTGGGATTCCCCTCCCGAAAGACTATTGCTCAGACGGTTCAAGGTCAGGTAACTTAAGCCCACATCACTCAAGAACTGCAGCCTGTTGTTGATCTCTGCCAATAACCTTTTGGCAATGATGGCATCATGGTCTGAAAGCTTCAGGGACTGGAACAAGGCCAAAGCCTCATCCAAAGGCATCAGCACAATATCGGTGATCGAATGATCGTTTATCTTTACAAAACTCGCATCCTTACGCAAGCGCGTGCCCTTACATTCCGGACAATCCGTTTTTCCACGGTAGCGGGAAAGCATCACGCGGTATTGGATTTTATAGGTCTGTTCCTCCAGCTCGGCAAAGAAATCATTTAAGCCGCGGAAATATTTGTTCCCTGTCCATAATACCTCCTGCTGTGCTTTGGTCAGGTCGCTATAGGAACGATGAATCGGAAAATCGAATTTCAGTGCATTTCGAACCAGTTTCTCCAACCACAGCCCCATCTTCTCCCCACGCCAAGGCGCAATCGCACCATCATATACGGAGCGACTTTTATCCGGAATAACCAAATCAGGATCTATTCCAATGATCTTTCCATAACCTTCACATCGTTTACAGGCTCCGTAAGGATTATTGAAACTGAAGAAATTAGGTGTCGGCTCTTCGAAGGTCATCCCATCCAGCTCAAACTTATCCGAAAAGGAGAAACTCTCCGAGTTCACTTCCACCAAACACTCACCCTTTCCTTCAAAATAGGCTGTTTGGATAGAATCCGCCAAACGGTTGATGGTGTCATCGCTATGATCCAACATAATCCGATCGATCACGATATAGATATCACCCTCTTTAAAAGTTGAATTCGCGACCTCTTTATTCTCCAGTACCGATTCGATCTTCTGTATGCTATCCTGATGTTTGATCCGCACAAAACCCTTCTGCAAGAGCAGCGACAATTCTTCCTTTAACTTCCGTTTATTGGTCGGTATTAAAGGGCTATAAATCGTGATGGTCGAATCGTCCTCATAGGCTAGTAGACGATCCACAATATGGGTCACCGTATCCTTCTTCACCTCTTTGCCCGAAATGGGCGAGTAGGTCTTACCGATACGGGCAAACAATAATTTGAGGTAATCATAGATCTCGGTGGATGTACCTACCGTCGATCGGGGATTGGAGGAGATCACTTTTTGTTCAATGGCAATTGCCGGAGCAATCCCTTTGATGTAATCCACATCCGGTTTATTCATCCTGCCCATGAACTGACGGGCGTAGGAAGAAAGACTTTCTACGTATCTCCGTTGCCCTTCGGCATATAAGGTATCAAATGCTAATGAGGATTTCCCGGAACCGGACATCCCCGTAATCACCACCAACTGGTTTTTAGGGATATCAACATCAATATTTTTAAGATTATTAACCCGCGCTCCTTTTATCTGAATATGTGTCCTAGGACTATGATTTGCAGTTTTTTGCATAACCATCAAAGGTAGGCAAAAGTCGTGAATTTCCTACCCTTATCGAGGTAATTTCTCCGGCCGGTTCATGCGGTATTTCGTGGCGGTCACCGATTGTAGGAAGGCGGCCAATTGTTGGATTTCCTCTTTTGTGAGGTCAAGTTTCTTCATCAAAGGATCAATGCGTGGATGCATCGGATCGGCCAATTGGGCTTCCGTTTTCGGGTTGTTCATCTGCATGCCGCTATTGTACATGTTCAGCACACCGATCATATTGTCGAACAGGCCATTGTGCATCCAAGGGTCGGTATTCATCACATCACGCAAAGAAGGTGTACGGAATTTGCCTACGTCTTTCGGATCTTTGGTCACGATATAGCGCCCCAGGTCCTCATATTTACGCTTGTAATAGGTCAAACCGATATTATGAAAATCTTCATCGGTCATAAACTGTCCATTGTGGCAGTTCATACAACGTGCTTTGGTCCGGAAGAGGTGCAATCCTGCGATCTCATCATCGGTCAAGGCATTATGCTTACCATCCAAGAACTCATCAAAACGGCTCCTTCTGCTGGTCAAGGTACGCTGAAAAGAGGCCAAAGCTTTCATGATCTCTGGCATGGAGAAATCTTCCTCTCCAAAAGCCTCCATGAACAATTGTTTATAAGCAGGAATAGCCTTCAATTTAGGCACTAATTTCGTCAGGTCCATCGCCATCTCATTATGGGCTTCGATCGGGCTTAAAGCCTGCTCTTCCAGGGAATGGGCTCTTCCATCCCAGAACATGGTCTTACGCGCATACACATTCAATAAAGATGGGGTATTTCGGGTACCGACCAAATGGTCATGACCTACCGGAACGGTAGAATGGTCTGCCCAGGAAGTCTGTGGATTATGGCAGGAGCTACAGGAAATCTGATTGGAACCTGAAAGGATCGGATCGAAAAAGAGGAACTTGCCTAATTTCACATCCGGTTTTTCCATCAATGAGAAATAACTGCTATCAAGCTTAGGCAGGGATTTAAATTCCGACCAATTTGCTCCAGAGTCGATCGTTGGTTTTGGCCATTCCGATATAGGTTTGCTATATAACGCACGCAGATCAGACAATCCTTTATCTGATAAAAACGCGGTACTTAAAACTGTCAATCCTATTGCCAAAGCAATGAACATTATCCTCTTCATGCTGTTCTTTTCTGAAAAACCTCCGCAAATTTAAACTAATTCTAAATAATAGACTAATTTTTCTCTTCTTCTAATTTTTTGAGGAGTTTTTCGACCTCTTCTTCCGAGGCTGTCAATTTGGCTTTACAGATGGTCAACAAGGCTGTTGCACGGTTAATCTTTACCGTCAATTCATCGACAGCAACATCGCCCGACTCAATCTCCGACACGATCTGTTGAAGCTCTTCATAAGCCTCTTGGTAAGTGTATTTATTTTCCATCTTGTTCTTGTTTTGAAAGTACCTCCGTTATCAATTTCCCATCCTCCAACTGAATATCCAATCGATCCCCAACCTGCGCCTGATCCAATTTATGCACCGCTTTTCCATTCGATCGCACGATGCTGAACCCTCTTTTCAACACATGGATCGGGTTCAACAGCGCCAACATGCGTTCCATCTGCAATAAGGCCGACTGTTCATCCTTGATGGTTCTTCTGCTCAATTGCGCCAACTGATTTCTGGTCTGTTCCATCTTGGTCTTCTCCTGCAGCAGAACGGTCTTTGAATTCCAGGAAATGGAACTGATCAGGTTCGCCAGCTTGATGTGTTCATCCTCAAAGATCTTTCGGGCGGCACGGATAATCTTTTCGGTTGCCTGATCAACGGGAATAGCAAAATTGTGAAACTTTTGGAGCAGGAAATCCGCCAGTTCGCTGGGGGTGATCGCATTCTTATAGGCCACCATTTCGCTCACGGTTTCATTGGTGGAATGCCCAATCCCTGTCAGTACCGGAATCGGGAATATCGCAATGGCTTTCGCCAAGAGGTAATTGTTATAGGAAGTCAACCCGACATCCCCACCGCCACCACGGATAATGGCCACCGCATCGAAATGTTCCATGCGCTCCGCGATCACCTCCAATTGTTTGATGATACTCGGGATGGATTTATCCCCCTGCAATAGCGCAGGGAACAAGGTCGTGCTAAAGGTATAGCCCCAAGGATTGCCATGGATGATCTTAAAAAAATCGGATAGCCCTTTACTGGTTTCTACCGATATGATCGCCAATCGTTTGGGCACCATGGGAAAGGGCAAGGACCGATTGGCATCGTAAAGCCCTTCAGCCTTTAACTTTCGGATACTCTCCCTTTTCTCTTTCTCCAGTTCCCCTAAGACAAAGGTGGGGTCGATGTCCACAATCTTTAAAGAAAATCCATATAAAGGATCATAGGATATGCCCGCTTGAAAAAGCATGGTGATCCCTTCGCGAAGGGGTTCGCCCAAAACCTCCATAAATTGCCTATTGATGCGTTGATAATCCATTTTCCAAAGGATGGACCGCATTTCAGCAACCACCTTGCCATCGGTTTTTTCCAATAGTTCGGGATAGCAATGGCCCGAATGGGTATAATGGTTCAGCTTGTTCATCTCTGCCTTTATCCAATACAGACTTTTATACCGTTCAGCAATCGTTTTCTGGATGCTGCGCGATACTTCCAATAGGGTAAAAACGGTTTTATCAGCTAAGATTTCGGGCATATCTCAAAGATAATCAATTATTCTATGCTCTTAATGCATGTTTGTGCGTTTTATTAGTACATTTACAGTATAAATCCTAAAACAAACATGATCCGAAAGATAAACCTTGCTGTCCTAGGGCTTTTATGTCTATTCCAAGCCGCCAATGCACAATACAAACAGGTATTGGTCAATAAAACACAGATTATCCATAACAAACAGTCTATCCTACCCTTCAAGAAGTTAGATCAATATCGCATTGCAGTGGTAACCACGGATAATCAAAAATATGCGCCATTTATCCAACAGCTTCAGCGCTATGCGGATGTAACGGTAAGTGATTTTCAGCATTTCGACGAGAATACCAAATATTACAACAGCATCATCGTTGCCGGATCTGCCAGTGATTTCAGGTCAGATTATGCCGCTATGGTCTTACAATCCGCAGTAAACAACAAAAATGTGATCCTCTGCCGATTTGGAACCGACCAGAATTATACCAACATCGGGCTCAATAGCCAGAATCTAAGTCGTTTTGCCAGTTTGGTCTATAGCCCAGAAACGGATGCAGAAGGCCAGGTCAATGCCGCTATGTCCATTTTTGGTGGCCTAGGTGTGACCGAAGGTAAAATCAAGACCACACAGACCCGTTTACAATATACCCAGGGTAAACAATCGGGATTGAACATTGCGGAAATGACCCAAAAGATCGATGCCATTGCCAAAGAAGCCATCGAACAAAAAGGTGCTCCTGGTATGACCGTGATGGCCGTTAAAGACGGACAGGTCATTTTTGAAAAAGCCTATGGCTACCATACCTACGAAAATCAACAGGCCAATTCCATCCATGATATCTACGACCTGGCATCGGTAAGTAAAATCGGCGGTACCACCCCTGTGGTTATGCACCTGCAGGAAAAGAAGATCATTAACCTGGACAGCACCATGGGCCATTACCTGTGGCAGGCCAAGAAAAGCAATAAAGCCAATATCACCCTTCGGACAGTCCTGCTGCATGAAGCTGGATTCACCCCTTTCATTCCCTTCTACCGGAACCTGAAACCGGGCGATCTTGTCCATAGCCCCGATGAGAACCATCAGGTTCAAGTGGCCGATAATGCCTATTTAAAGAATAATTATTACAGGGATGTCATGTGGCCAGAAATGCTGGCATCATCCGTAAAACCGATCGGCAACTATGTCTATTCGGATATCAGCATGTATGTCATGAAAGAGGTTTCAGAGCATGAAACTTCCGTTCCCATGCAGGAATATGTACAACAGATCCTGTACCGTCCGATCGGCATGAAAACAGCGGGCTATAACCCAAGGACACGGTTCGCGAAGAACCGCATCGTTCCAACCCAAAATGACACCCTATTCCGTAAAACCCTTTTGGAAGGTTTTGTACATGATGAAGGGGCTGCCATGGCTGGTGGAGTTGCCGGACATGCAGGGCTATTTGCCTCCGCGAATGACCTTGCCATTTATGGACAATTGTTATTGAACCGTGGAGAATACGGTGGTGCAACCTATTTCAAGCCAGAAACCGTAGATCTTTTCACCTCCAAGCAATCGGCCACAAGCCGCCGAGGATTGGGCTTCGACCGTTTTGACCCGAACTCCAAATCTGGTTATCCTTCTAAACTGGCCAATAGTTCCGTCTATGGCCATACCGGTTATACCGGAACCTGTATCTGGATCGATCCGAAGAATCAATTGGTCTATATTTTCCTGTCCAACCGCGTGCATCCACAGGTGTCCACGAAATTATTGGATCTCAATATCCGCTCTAGGATCCAGGATGTGATCTATGAAACCATCAATAAAGCCAAGAAATGAAAACCTTATCATTCAGCCTAATCGCCTGTTGCCTGGCCCTGCTTACAGCCAAGGCACAAGAAAATAAGCTAGCTAAGGATTATAAAAAAATCCATGAAGAGCTCCTGTTGATCGATGGCCATAACGATGTCATCATTGAAAGTATCCTGCCGGGATTAGATATTGGCAAACGCATCAAAACGGGGCATACCGACCTTCCTCGATTAAAAGAAGGGGGTGTTGATGTGCAGGTATTCGCGGTTTGGTCTGATGATAAGAAATGGAAGAAAAATGCATTTAAGCATGCCAATGATCAACTGGATGCGTTGGAAAAATTGCTGAACAACAATCCAGATAAAATCGAATTGGCGAAGAGTTCCGCTGACATCGAACGCATTCATCAGGCTGGCAAAATAGTCGCCTTGATCGGAATCGAAGGGGGAAACATGATCGAAGAGAACATCGAAAACCTCGATAAATTATTTGATCGTGGCGCCCGATACCTCACCCTGACCTGGAATTACAATCTCCCTTGGGCAACAGCCGCTGCCGAAGAGGTAAAGACCAAAGGGGATAAAGGAAAAGGATTGAGCGAAAATGGAAGGGCCATCATCAAAAGAATGAACGAATTGGGGATGATGGTTGATCTTTCCCACGCTGGAAAGAAAACATTCTATGATGTGATGGAAATCAGTAGCAAACCCGTATTGGTATCCCATAGCAATGCTGCTGCACTGACCCCTCATTACCGGAACCTGGACGATCAACAATTGGCTGCCCTCAAAAAGAATGGTGGCGTGATAGGTGTTAATTTTTATTCGGAATTCCTGGATTCCGGCTATAAAAGCCGTGTGGAAAAAGTGTTTAAGAAAAACCATCAAGTAGATCCTGCCAAGAAATTATCCCTAGATAAGATGTATGCCCAATTGACCAAGAAACAGAGACAACAGGTGGATGCACCTATGGAAATGGTGCTCAAACATATCGATTATTTGGTATCCAAGGTAGGCATAGATCATGTAGCGATCGGTTCTGATTTCGATGGCATTAATTCGGCACCTATCGGCTTGGAAGATGTTTCCAAATTTCCCAACCTGACCAAAGCATTATTGGAAAGAGGGTATAATAAGGCCGATATCGCAAAGATTATGGGGCTGAATTTTCTAAGGGTCCTTAAAGAAAACGAAAGGAAATAGCTTAATCCTCCAATTGCACCAATTCATCGTAGTTTTTATCCAACTTGTTGACCAATCGGATATAGATCAATCGGAAATAGAATTTCATCAATTTGATGATAAAAAACCCCATAATACTTACGGCAATGATCGTAAATATGGCATAAAGCATCATTTCTCCGGTACTTTTATCAAAAATATGCTTTTCGATAATGAAGGAAATCGATCCAATGGCCAAGGAAACAATAATCAAATAGATATTGAAGGAAATATACTGGTTAACGGTTTTGCGAGAAGCCAAAATATCGTTCAATAAATCCTTGGTATTGTTGGTATTCTTAATTTTATAATAAGCCTGGAAGAAGGTATAGATAAAATAAAACGTGATGATATAGGAGATGACCGTAATAGATTGATCAATGATCTCCAACCAAAGAGGATCCGTATCACGTCCCGTTTCGACATCTGAAAAGAAAAAGAACCAAGCATTAAAAGCGAGTCCTAAAAATAGCTCAATCACGGAAACGAAGAAAATCCACTTCGCCAGGGATGAGGAGCTTTTATAGAGCATACGACGGATCTCCTCCTTATTTACTTTCGGAAAATCCCCATCCTTATTCCAATGCTGTTTCAGTAAATCTAAGCCATCCATTATACGATTCCTTTTTTAGCCAATATTTCTTTTATTTTTCCTTTGATGCGGTTCATCTTCACCCGGGCATTTACCTCGGAGATACCCAATGTTTCGGAGATCTCTGCGTAATCCTTATCCTCCAGATACATATAGACCAAGGCCTTGTCGATATCGTTTAATTGTCGGACAGCATCGTAAAGGAATTTCAGTTGCTCTTCCTCTTCCGAATTATATTCTTCATATTTGATATTGGCAAATGATTGGTCCCAATCCACCGTGCTGATCTTATTGCGTTTGGATCGGTAGAGGGAAATCGCCGTGTTCAGGGAAACCCGGTAAGCCCAAGTCGAAAATTTGGAATCCCCCTTAAACTTCGGATATGACCGCCATAACTGAATGACCATCTCTTGGAAAAGATCTTGGTGCGAAGCCACATCTGAGGCATATAGCCTACAGATCTTGTGGAGAATATTTTGGTTATCCTCCAGCAGCGCCACAAATTCTTGCTCCAGGTTAGTATTCATTTTAGGCTATTTGTCGACAATATAGTCCTTATGTTACAACTTGTAGGTACATTTTTTTAAATTCGCTTAATGGCTAAAACGAAATCAGCATATTTCTGTCAATCCTGTGGTTATGAATCACCGAAATGGCTAGGACAATGTCCATCCTGTAAACAATGGAACAGCTTTGTGGAAGAAGTGGTGGAAAAAAGTTCCTCTCGGGTTCCTGAATGGCGAAGTACCAGTACGGTACCCGGAACCAATAAACGCAGCAACAAAGCGGCAATCATCCATGAAATCGTTTATTCGGAAGAGCAACGGATCTTAAGTCCGGACAAGGAGTTCAACCGCGTCTTGGGGGGTGGGATCGTTCCGGGATCCTTGGTCCTGATCGGCGGGGAACCGGGCATTGGTAAATCAACCCTGATGTTGCAACTTGCCCTTTCCATTCCGCAGGTGAAAACATTATATATCTCCGGGGAGGAAAGTGAACAGCAGATCAAGATGCGGGCGGAACGTCTCTCCCAGAGTTCCAACGCCAACTGTTATATCCTGACGGAAACCTCCATGCAGAACATCTTTAAACAGATCGATCAGGTAGAGCCGAATGTGGTGGTGATAGATTCCATACAGACTTTACATACCGCGCAGATTGAATCTGCTCCGGGTTCTGTATCGCAGGTAAGGGAATGTACGGCGGAGTTATTGCGTTTTGCCAAGGAAACCAATACCCCGGTTTTTATTGTAGGGCATATCACGAAAGATGGCAGTATTGCCGGGCCTAAAGTGCTGGAACATATGGTGGATACGGTGCTTCAGTTTGAAGGCGACCGGCATCATGTGTACCGCATTCTGCGAGCGGTGAAGAATCGTTTTGGTTCTTCCTCGGAATTAGGGATCTATGAGATGCAGGGATCGGGGCTGAGGGAGGTTTCCAATCCTTCAGAGATCATGCTGTCCCAGCGGGAGGAACCTGTCAGTGGGATCGCTGTAGCGGCCATGCTGGAGGGTATTCGGCCTTTGATGATCGAGGTACAGGCATTGGTGTCAAATTCAGCTTTTGGTACCCCACAACGAAGCTCTACGGGTTTTGATACAAAACGGTTGAATATGTTGTTGGCGGTATTGGAGAAAAGGTTTGGCTTTAGGCTGAGTGCGCAGGATGTATTTTTAAATATTGCAGGAGGGTTAAGGGTGGAAGATCCGGCTATTGATCTGGCGGTGATTGCGGCAATTATTTCCTCCCAGCAGGATATCGCCTTGCCAGCGAATATTACTTTTGCGGGTGAGGTGGGATTATCGGGAGAGATAAGGGCGGTGAATAGGATTGAGCAAAGGATTCAGGAAGCTGAGAAATTGGGCTTTGAGCAGATTTTTATTTCGAAGTATAATAGTAAGGGCTTGGATGTGAAGAAGTATGGGATATTGGTGCGGCCCGTAGCGCAATTGGAAGATATTTTCAGGATATTGTTTGGGTAGTTTTATCCGTCATTGCGAGGCACTCTACGTCATTGCGAGGCGCTCTACGTCATCGTAAGTTTGTAGAAAAGTTATAGGAATTAAAGAGACAGAATATAATTTTGTATTTCATTTAGGATACAGCGAGAGAGGGAGTAAGATTTTTAATCGTCATTGGTCCTTGAGAGACCCTTCGCAATGTTAATCCCCCTCTCTTATTCCTATCATAAACTTGGACAGTTCATTAGGCCAGGAGCCTGTTTTTACGATTGATAAGTTATGATAAGAGCTGCTGTAATCCACAAATATGATATACAAATATGGTAACAGGTATTGATTGTTCAAAGGATTATTTTGACATTTCTGTC
>NZ_PEAZ01000068.1:0-28948 GCF_002734245.1 Sphingobacterium sp. 1.A.4 | reverse complement strand
AATAATCCTTTGAACAATCAATACCTGTTACCATCTTTGTATACCATTTTTGTGGATTACAGCAGCTCTTATCATAACTTATCAATCGTAAAAACAGGCTCCTGGCCTAATGAACTGTCCAAGTTTATGATAGGAATAAGAGAGGGGGATTAACATTGCGAAGGGTCTCTCAAGGACCAATGACGATTAAAAATCTTACTCCCTCTCTCGCTGTATCCTAAATGAAATACAAAATTATATTCTGTTTCTTTAATTCCTATAACTTCCCTACAAACTTACGATGACGGGTAAAGTTCCTCTCAATGACGCCCAAAAATCTTATATTTGTAAAACGGACACTCATTTGTCCGTGAACAACAGTTAAAAACAGATAAACATGGCAACAGAAAGTAAAAGACAACAACGATTTGCAGGAGTGATCCAACAGGATTTAGCGGAGATGTTTCAGCGTGAGGGTAATGCATGGGCTCCAGGTGCTTTTATTACTGTGACCAAAGTTCGGGTTACACCCGACTTGGCCATCGCACGCGTTTACCTTAGTTTCCTAAAAACTTCTACAGCAAAGGCAGATCTGGAAAACATCAAAAGCAAATCCAACGAGATCCGCTATAAATTAGGTGCAAGGATCAAAAACCAGGCACGTATTGTTCCACAGTTGGAATTCTTCCTGGATGATACCAACGAATATGTGGAGCACATGGATAAATTGTTTGACGAGATCAGCAAAGAACCTCGCCAACCAGAAGAATAGTACTTCTTAAAGGCATGATCTACAGATTGGATGAAAAACAGATCAGTTTTCCTCACCCTTCATTAGCAGACGAAGATGGACTATTGGCCGTTGGCGGCGATTTAAGCATCGATCGGTTACTATTGGCCTATGAATACGGAATTTTCCCATGGTATGATGAGGACACCCCCATATTATGGTATGCGCCTTTTGAAAGATTTGTGCTCTATCCTGAAAAGATAAAAATCTCAAAAAGCCTACAGAAAACAGTAAGATCCGGCAAATTCCGAATCACAGTAGATACAGCTTTTACAGAGGTAATTCAAGCCTGTGCAACGATGGATCGAAAAGGTCAACAGGGCACTTGGATCGTTGATGACATGCAACAAGCCTATATTAATCTGCACAAGGCCGGATATGCACATAGTATAGAAGTTTGGCAGGACAATAAGTTGGTTGGGGGATTATATGGTGTTCAGGTAGGAAGTGTTTTCTGTGGAGAAAGTATGTTCTCCAAAGTTTCCGATGCTTCCAAAGTCGCCTTGGTCCATCTTGCACAAGATTTTGGTTTGTCGATGATCGATTGCCAGGTACCATCGCAACATCTGCAAAGAATGGGGGCAGAATTAATCAGCCAAGAGAAATATTTGCTAGATTTAGCTCATCAAGATATAAAGCCCTATGGATTTCAAAGAACACTTTAACCTCTCTGAGCAGATTTTATATGTCAATACACCCGGAAACGGATTGATTCCTAAGGAAACACTTGCGTGGCGAAGAAATTGGGATGAAACGTTTTTTGATATCCATACAGACCTACGGGATAAGCAGGCGGATTTCCTTTCGGAAGTAAAAGCCAGCATATCTACCTTATTCAATACGAATAGCGAAAACACCTTCCTAACGCCGAATTTTTCCTTTGGTTATAACACCCTGATAGAACGCTTGCCAACTGATTTTGAATTTTTGGTTTTAGCGGATGAATACCCCTCCCTGCAATATCCCTTGATCAATAGGAGGTTAAGTTTTCAGGAAGTTCCGGTCAGAATAAATGTGGAGGAAAGGATTCTGGAGGCTATCGAAACGCAGCGGCCGGATGTTTTTGTCTTTAGTGTGGTTCAGTATATTTCGGGATTAAAAATTGATCTGGGTTTTATTAAGCAACTCAAGAAGACCTTTCCGGAGATGTGGATCATCGCCGATGCTACGCAATACTTGGGCACGGAGCCTTTCGATTTTAAAGCTTCGGGGATAGATGCGCTAGCCTGTTCAGGTTATAAATGGTTGTTGTCGGGGTTTGGTAATGGCTTTATTACGCTGAGTGATGGATTAGCTGATTTTCTGAATGGGATGCTGAAGGATATTCCACGTCCAAAGGCTGCCATGTGGCAAACCAAATCCTTGTTAGGAACGTTCTTTGAACCGGGACATCAGGATACGTTGGCACATGGGACCTTGCAGCAATCGCTAAAATTCTTGGAAAGAATGGATTTAAGGGAAGTCGGCGCACATTTGGAGGAAGTGCGGAATGAGGCTTATGAGTTGTTGGATGAAAGGGATCTTCTGTTGGATATCTGCAAAAGAGCGAACAGGTCTTCCTTGATCAATATACAGATCGACCCGGCTTTATATCCAAATTTATTACAGAGTGGAGTTAAATGTTTCCCACGTGGAACAGGAATACGAATAGGATTGCATCTATATAATGACAAGGAAGATGTACATCGATTGATAGAAATAATAGAAAGTTTACGATGAATTATAAAATAGGCGATTTAGTACGATTTGTAGAAGAGCCCATAGAAGGACATATTACGGCTTTTTTAGGGAATGAGATGGTGGGGGTAACGGATGATACAGGGTTTGAGATTCCGGTATTGCTGAATAAGATTACTTTGGTGCATGGAAATATGCGGATGGCAGAGGATGATGAACCTGTGCAGGTGAATCTGAATGCTAAATTTATTGACAAAGGGATTTATTTGGCGCTTACTGGTGAGCAGAAGGATGGATTGGTGAAGTTTTTCTTGGTCAATGAGACTTCTTTTGAGCTATTGGTAGCTGTGGAGGAGGTTTCGGGAAATAAACGAACTGGGATTTTTGCGAATATTATTCCTGCAAGGGAGTATAATCAGATTTATACGGGTAATTTTTCGGCGATCAATAAATGGCCGACGATGGAATTTCAGATTGTGCGGACTTCTCGGAGAAGCCATGAGGGAAAATCGGCAATTGAGAAAACAGTGAAGGTGAAACCGTTGGATTTGATTAATTCGAAGGAGCAATCGGAGGTTTTGCCGGAAAAGGCTTGGTTATTTGAGTTGGATAAGGTGGAGGAGAATATTGGATTGGATAAGTTGAAGGATCATTTTATTTCGCATAGGCCAGGGAGGAGATAAGCGGGGGGAATCATGTCATGCTGAGTGGAGTAGTGTCATGCTGAGCGTAGTCATGTCATGCTGAGCGTAGTCGAAGCATCTTTACGGTGGTATACGAACAGATCCTTCGACTCCGCTCAGGATGACATGAAGACTCCGCTCAGGATGACATGGAGGCTACACTCAGCATGACATGGAGGCTACACTCAGGAGGACAAGGGGGATACGGGTACGGAGAAAGATTGCTTCGTCGTGCCTCCTCGCAATGACGATACAGTTACTCCCAAGGACGATACAGTTTAATCTTCTCGTTCTGCAATTGGGTTTCCTTTTCCTACCGATCCTTTTCCTACGGAAAAAACAATAATCAAAGCGCCTACGATTATCACCGCCCAGCCCCATTTCATATGCAATGTCTTCACCAAAATATTATCAATAAACTTCCAACCAAAATAATTATGGATCTGGAAATACACCAAGCCCATTGCCAATACCAACCAGCCCACTAACACCAAACCCACTATCCGAAATGCTCGTAACTTCCGGATAAAAAACAACAGCACAGCCAATCCCAACAACCCATTAGTGATCATATACAGCCCCATATCCACCTGAAATAAGTTCCAGTTCGCCTGTAAGGGTGCTTTCAAGAAAGGACAGAAAATTGCGGATAAAAACACAACAATAAATCCGATAATAGCCATTGGTTTGTTTAAGCGATTCATATCTTTATTTTTTGTCAAATATGAGAAAACCTTATGAATTTTATCGTTCATCCCGATTTTTTCTCCTTAAAACCCCTACAATAATGGTGACTTTTCCCCGTTATAAATTATGATTGTCATCACAATTATTTTTCAAATACTTCTATAACATCCTCTAAAATAGCATTTTAACATTTTTTTAACATTATTTATAATCGTTCTAAATTCATTGTATTGACAGATTTTTGACAATATCCCAAAGGTTTTAATCTACATTTGCAGTACAAAATTATTGGCGGAAGATTAAGCTTTGAAGAATTTAAAAGTTATAGCGTTTACCCATAAACATGTCGATCTAAAAGATCTTGGGAATTTGGTTATATGCAATGAGGAGTTGGATAATCGCCTTATTAACCTTAAGAACAGTTTAGACATCCCTGAAATATTCTACATCGGTACTTGTAACCGGGTGGAATTTGTGTTTTATGGACCGCATGAATTGAACGATGATTTTGTAGTTCAATTTCTTGACAAGATGAATTTCTGTGTACCGGCTGAGCGCATGCAATGTTACCTAAGCCAAGTGAACAGATATACTGGTCAAGAAGCCCTTCAACATCTTTTCCGTACCTCCTGCTCCATGGAGAGTCTAGTGGTCGGAGAAAAAGAAATCCTTGCCCAGATCCGCCGTGCTTACGATCGCTGTAAAGCAGCAGGATTTACCGGCGATTTCTTACGCTTGATGATGGACCGCCTGGTTAAAACGGCAAAAGAGGTCTATACCTTCACCAATATTTCACGCAACCCCATCTCCGTGGTTTCTTTGGCTTACCGTAAGCTACGTGAAGTAAAATTAAACGACAACCCTAGGATATTGGTTATTGGTTCGGGCGAAACCAACCAAAACTTGGCCAAATACCTGAAGAAACATAAATACAACAATTTTACCATCTTCAACAGAACCGTTGAAAACGCTGCAGCACTAGCTGAAGAATTGAACGCGCCTGTTTACCCTTTATCGGAATTGAAAAATTACAAAAAAGGGTTCGATTTGATGATTACCTGTACAGGAGCTCCTGAGGCGATCATCCATGAAGACCTTTATCAATCCCTATTGAATGGCGAAGATGATAAAAAAGTGATTATCGATTTGGCAATTCCGAATGATATCGATGCGGAAATCATTGCAAAACACCCGATCCAATACATTGAGGTGAGCAGTTTGCAACAGATTGCGGAGAAGAACATTCAAGAGCGCTATGCAGAATTGGAGAGTGCCGAGAAGATCATCGACCAAAACATCAAAGAATTCCTTCCGATTTTAAAGCAACGTCGAGTAGAAGTTGCGATGAAAGAAGTTCCAGAGCAAATTAAAGCGATTCGTGAATTGGCCATGACCGAGGTTTTCGCCAATGAAATGGAACAGCTTGATCCTCAGGCCCGCGAAGTGCTCAACAAAGTCATCAATTACATGGAAAAGAAATACATCAAAGTTCCCATGGTGATGGCAAAAGAGATTCTCGTGAAATCTGCGGAATCTGAGAGCAACTAATTCCTAACGCTATTTTAAATATTCGCATTCTGACAATAAAAAGGCAGAATTGATTGGCTATTTCCTTAACTTTGCCAGCGAATTATTCATATGTAAATCTTTGAACGTGAACAGAAAACTTATCATCGGTACCCGGGGCAGTGAATTGGCCTTATGGCAAGCAAACTTTGTCAAGGATCGATTGGCTGACATTGGGGTACAGGCCGAGTTAAAAATCATCAAAACACAAGGAGATATCATCCAACATCTCCGATTGGATAAATTAGAAGGCAAAGGTTTCTTTACCAAAGAATTGGAAGAGGAACTGTTGTCCGGAGGTATTGACCTCGCGGTGCATTCTCACAAAGATTTACCTACCGTAAACCCTCCAGGGTTAATTATTGCAGCCGTTTCGGAACGGGAAGACCCTGCAGAACTACTGATTGTACATAAGGATTGTGTGGATATCAGCAAACGCCTATCCCTAAAGCACAATGCCACCATTGGTACATCTTCCAACCGTAGAAAAGCACAATTACTTTCCTTAAGACCAGACCTAGAATTCGATGACCTCCGTGGAAACCTGCAGACTAGGGTTCAGAAATTAAGGGATGAAAAATACGACGCCATTATGTTGGCAAAAGCCGGGATTGCCCGGATCAATATGGATCTTTCGGATTTCCATCTGGAAGAGATCCCTCCGGTGGAGTTGATCCCTGCTCCTGCTCAAGGGGTTCTGGCGATTCAGATCCGCGAATCCGATACCGAATTATTTGATATCCTTCAGGGAATCCACAATAAGGAAGTGGCGGAGACGATTGCGGTAGAACGCAAGGTATTGAACATGTTCGATGCCGGTTGTCACGCTCCACTAGGTTCTTATTGCCGTAAAAAAGATGGCATGTACCAGTCTTGGACCTCCATTGCCGATACGAATGAGGACTTTCCAGACCGCGTTTTCCTGCAGGCAGAAAGCACCGAAGGGATGGCGGAAAAGATCTTTGCCAAATACAGCAAGGATAGAAAACTTCCATCTTCGGTATTCATCACCCGCGATCTGGCAGAAAACTCCTATTTGGGAAGGTTCCTTAAAAAACACGAGATCCAGATCGATGACCGATCGTTGATCCGTATTTTCCCAACCATCAATAAATTGGATTCTTTTATCCTTAAACGCGCTGATTGGATTTTCTTCAACAGCAAGAATGCAATTGAACATTTCTTTAAATTGGAGCCTTGGATTTTGAAAAAAACCAAGATTGCCGTTTTGGGCAGAGGATCTGAGGATACGTTGAGAAAGTACAACCGCATTGCAGACTTCTCTGGTGATAACTTAGGTATTGAAACCGAAGATATCGCGAAGGAATTTGCAAAATTGGTGGATGGACAGACGGTATTGATCCCTCGCGCTGAAGGATCGTACATGACCATCCAAAAGGCCTTGACTCCAGAAACCAAGGTGATCGATATGCCAATCTATGAAACTGTCATTGAAGAAGAGGTGAACAAGACCAATGCGGAGGTGATGATTTTCACTAGCCCTAGCAATGTGGAAGCCTATTTCCGCGAAAACTTGGCAGATCCGGACCAGAAGATCATCTGTATCGGTCATTCAACCGCAGCTGCTATAGAGAAATTGGGCTTAAAATACACGCTTCCTTTTACCCCAGATGAAATCGGTTTGGCGGAAGCAATTTTCGGATTAGATTATTAATAAACAAAACATCATGTTACATCGTCCTAGAAGAAACAGGAAATCGGCTGTAATACGCGATATGGTTCAAGAGAACCACCTACATGCACAGAATCTTATATTCCCATTATTTATTGTTGATGGCGAAAACCAGAAAGTAGAAGTATCCTCCATGCCGGGCATCTACCGGTATTCGGTGGATAACCTTTTACGCGAAGTGGAAAGTTGCATGAAGCTTGGGTTAAAAGCATTTGACCTTTTCCCGGCTGTAGAAGAGTCTTTAAAAGATAAGTATGCTACGGAAAGCTACCGCAAAGGTACCTTGTACCTTCGGGCCATCGAGGAAGTGAAGAAGAACTTTCCGGAGGCTTGTGTGGTAACCGACGTGGCTATGGATCCCTATAGTTCGGATGGCCACGATGGTATTGTGGAGAACGGTGAGATCCTGAACGATGAAACCCTAGAAGTATTGGGTAAAATGGCATTGGCACATGCAGAATCCGGCGCTGATATTATTGCTCCATCGGATATGATGGATGGCCGTATCGGCTATTTGCGTGAGGTATTGGATGAAAATGGTTTTACCAATGTTTCCTTGATGTCCTATACCGCGAAATATGCTTCTGCTTATTATGGTCCTTTCAGGGATGCCCTTGGTTCTGCTCCTAAAAAAGGCGATAAAAAGACCTATCAGATGAATCCAGCCAACAGCAAGGAAGCCTTGATCGAGGCGCAATTGGATATGGAAGAAGGTGCGGACTTTTTAATGGTCAAACCGGGATTGCCTTATCTGGATGTGATCAAGTTATTGCATGACAATTTTGATCTTCCGATCGCTGCCTACAATGTTTCCGGAGAATATGCGATGTTAAAAGCAGCCATTGCTAATGGTTGGTTAAGTGAGCAGGTGATCTTGGAAACCTTATTGAGTTTTAAACGCGCTGGCGCAACCTCTATCCTAACCTACCACGCCAAAGAGGTGTTGGAAAAAGGTTGGGTAAAATCCTATTAATTGCTATTTTTGTAAGCTTAAACCGCAGAAATAATCATATTTTCATAAAAATGGAACATACACGAATAAAAGAATTATTAAAATCAGAAGAGTTTGGAAAAGAAGTAATTGTTAAGGGATGGGTTCGCACCTTTCGTAACAATCAATTTGTGGCGATCAACGACGGTTCTTCCATCAATAATATCCAAGCTGTAATCGATTTTGAGAACACCCCAGATGATATCCTGAGAAGAATCACTACTGGTGCCGCTGTTCGTGTAAAAGGGACTTTGGTGGAATCCCAAGGTAAAGGACAACGTGTGGAAGTGAAAGCGACGGACATCAGCATTATTGGTGATTCGGATGCAGAGAAGTTCCCATTGCAACCTAAAAAACACAGTCTTGAATTCCTTCGTGAAATTGCACACCTTCGTTTCCGTACTGGAACTTTCAACGCGATCTTCAAAGTGAGAAACGCATTGGCATTTGCTGTCAATAAATTCTTTCAAGAAAGAGATTTCGTTTATATGCATACGCCGATCATTACAGGATCGGATGCTGAAGGTGCTGGAGAGATGTTCCGCGTAACGACTTTAGATCTGAACAACCTTCCTCGTACGGAGCAAGGCGACATCGATTTTAAAGAAGACTTTTTCGGCAAATCAACCAACTTAACGGTATCCGGCCAATTGGAAGGCGAATTAGCTGCTTTGGCTTTTGGAAATATCTATACCTTCGGACCAACCTTCCGTGCAGAGAATTCTAACACTACCCGTCACTTGGCGGAGTTCTGGATGATCGAACCGGAAATGGCTTTCTATGAATTGGAAGACAACATGCAGTTGGCGGAAGATTTATTGAAGTATGTGATCAGATATGCGTTGGAAACTTGTCCGGAAGAGATCGAATTCTTGAGAGCTCGTCTTTTGGAGGAAGAGAAATCTAAACCGCAGGCAGATCGTTCTGAGTTGGATCTGGTAGAGAAATTAAACTTTGTTGTGGAGAATGATTTTGTTCGTTTGACTTATACAGAGGCGATCGACATCCTGATGAAGAGCAAGCCTAACCAAAAGAAACAGTTCAAATACCTGATCGAAGGTTGGGGTGCTGACCTGCAATCGGAGCACGAACGTTATCTGGTAGAAAAACATTTCAAAAAACCGGTTATCTTAACTGATTATCCAAGAGAGATCAAATCTTTCTATATGAAACAGAACCCTGTTGATGCGCAAGGTAGACAAACCGTACGTGCGATGGATATCCTGTTCCCTGGAATTGGAGAAATGGTTGGTGGTTCTCAAAGAGAGGAAAACCTGGAGAAATTGATCACGAGGATGAATGAAGTAGGTATTCCTACGGAAGAAATGGAGTGGTTCTTGGATACCCGTCGTTTTGGATCGGTGCCGCATTCTGGTTTCGGTGTAGGATTTGAGCGTTTGGTGTTGTTCACTACCGGAATGACCAACATTCGGGACGTGATACCTTTCCCAAGGACGCCTAAGAACGCTGAATTCTAAAATCATTAAAAATATAATTAAAACCGTCAGAAACTTCTTTTGACGGTTTTTGTTTATCATATAGCGGATTTAATATCCATAACCCTAAAAGAGAAAAGCATGCTGTTGAAGATATACAACGATAACCCTAATCCGAAGGTAATAGAAGAAGCCGTAGAGGTTTTGAAAAAAGGTGGAGTGATCATCTACCCGACGGATACCGTATATGGTATGGGGTGTGATATCAGCAATCAGAAGGCCATCGAAAAGGTGTATGCGCTGCGTGGATTAAAACCTGACAAAGCAAATCTCTCTTTTATCTGTTATGACCTGACGGATATTTCGCAATATACCAAACCGTTTGATACGGCTGTGTTCAGGGTATTGAAAAAGGCTTTGCCTGGTCCATTTACCTTTATTTTTAATGCGAGCTCTCAGGTTCCGAAGCTATTAAGTTCGAAAAAGAAAACTGTAGGTATCCGTGTCCCTGACAATAACATCGTTCGGGAGATCGTGAAGCAATTGGGGCATCCCATTGTGACGACATCCATCCACGATGAGGATGAAATCATTGAATATTCTACCGATCCTGAATTGATTTACGAAAAATACCAGGATAAGGTGGATTTGGTGATCGATGGTGGCTATGGCGATAACGTGGCATCTACCATTGTGGATCTTACATCTGGCGACTTTGAGGTTATTCGTGAAGGAAAAGGTGATTTAGAGCAATATTTATAATTTGAAGCCTCTGCCCTATCTTTTATCGCTTGATTAAAGAGTTCAAAACCTATTATTGTATTTCCATGAATCATTTTCTGGAGGAAGGGCACTAAAATTCCGGAGAATTTCTCCCCTTGCACCAGTTCGGTATTTCCATCTTTGGTTTCCCTTAGCAGGAAATAATGTTCTCCATCAAATATTCCCTTTATCAGCAAGCTGCCTTTCCACCGAAGTTCTTGGTTGGATTTGATCGCCAAAAAAATGGGATTCATGGTTATTTTGCCTCCTCCCGGTTGTGATAATACTACCTTAGTTCGAGAACCTTCCTTTGGTATTCCTTTAAATTTCTTGATGGTTGGGCTCCAGGTAGGATACTTTTCAAAGTCAGATAAGATGTTCCAAACGATGGAAATAGGAGCCTGAATGCGGATTGTTGTTTCTATTGATGTTTTCATATACCAAAGGTAGCCTGAGGTATTCCGAAAGCACTTGACATTTATCAAGAAATAGCCAGCTTATTCCTGATCCTGCTTAATGTTTCTGGGCTCATCCCCAAAACCGAAGCAATGTATTGCAGGGGCACCTGATTAAACAGTGCTTTATGTTGATGGAAATATTTCAGATATCGCTCTTCTGCAGATAAGCCAATAAAATCAAATACACGGGATTCGATCTGCATGAAACACTTTGCCAAAAAACGCTTTTCCAACAGATTCCATTCCGGGAACTGCTTTTCCAAACTCTGGTAATCGGTTTTGGATAAAGTCCAGATGACCATCGGACTCAACGCTTCAATAGCTCCCAGTGTAGGTTGATTAAAAAAGAAGGACGATAGATCCGTCATGAAATAACCCGGAGAGCCTATCCATTGGGTTACTTCCTTTTCTTCTGTCCATTTCACCACCCGACAATAGCCTGACGCTATAAAACTTAAGCGATCTGCTGATTTTCCAACTGCTAAGAACAGGTCTCCTTTTGCCAGCTCCTCCCTTTTGAAAAGGCTGAGGATATGATCAGCCTGAAGTTTATCGACCTCAAATAATTGAAAGAGTTGTTCCTTAAATGCTTTCATAAATTGGCTATTCTTTTTGTTTTCCTTCTTTCATAAATATAGGAAACATTAAATAAGATGATGGCCAGGAAAATCAGGCTAAACGCAATGATCTGGAATAGGGTAATGGATTCCTTGTAATATAGGATCGCCAAGAAAAAGGAAATGATGGGATTAAGATAAAGCAGGATGCCCACTACAGAGCTATCCAAGCCTTTCAGGGCGTAGATATTTAAGAACAAAGGGATAATGGTATACCCGATGGCAATGACCATGATCAAAAGATAGAAATCATCGGTTTTTGGTACAGAGGTGTCGATCATCCCCAATATAGGCAGCAATAAGAGCGTACTAACCAAAATATGTATGGTCAGGGTGACGAACTTATCAAGTTGAAAGGAATTCTTCTGCAGCACAAGATAAGCCGCATAGGAAAGCGCAATTACAAAACTATAGAATAGGTCGATAAAATGGCCATAGGCCATGAGGATACAACTGACCACACTCAGCGCCACGGCAAACCATTGACCTTTGTTTAGGTGTTCCTTGAGGAAGATACTGGCCAAGACAGTCGTTAAGATCGGACAGATCAAGTAGGCCAGTGAGGTGGCATTGACCGAAACCGTATTCATCACATAGATAAAGAGGAACCAGTTCAAGGCCAATAAAACCGCACTTCCGATCACATTGACCAGCAGATTCTTTAACTGTTTTTTAGGAAGATTTCTTAGGTATTGTATACTTGCCAGGGTCTGCTTGCGTCTGAACAGGAAACAAGCAATGACAATGGAAACGGAGGCGAACAAAACGCGGTGGATCAGAATATCCAGGGCGGCATAGGCACCGAGCGGTTTAAGGACGAGGGCAAAGGTTCCCCAGATCAAAAAACCCAGCACGGCTGATAGGTAATATTTCATCGATAAAAAAGAAAAGAACTAAGGTAAACTGAAAAGAACTAAGGTAAACTACAGAATTACAAATTCCTCAATGACCACCTGCCCCACATACTCATTCACACGGCCGATGATCTGCCTACGCATCATCGCCAACTCATTTTTGATGACAGCCGATTCTACACGAACAAATAACTTTTTATCCCGGATATAGATCTGTTGGGTTCGGTTGGCGATCGCTTGTCCGATCAATTCTGGCCAGGCAGCCACAATGGAGGTTTCGTCAAATTTCCTACGAAGACGATAGACATCCAGAAGCTTCTCTACCGCCTGTTTGATGGTGATCTCATCGCTTCTACGAAAAGCATCGTCTTTATTGTACTTCAGCATTTACTTGACCTCCTTGTATATCAAAGATACGAATAGGTTTACCTATTTCTTCAAAAATTCTGTTTATTCTATCCGCATCCGTATCTGTCAGAAAAATCTGTCCAAACTCATCTTCCGACACCAACTGCATCAATTTCTTGGTGCGGTTTTCGTCCAATTTATCGAAGATATCATCCAATAAAAGTAGTGGTTTAAACTGTTTTTTATCTTTCAAAAAGGAGTATTGGGCGAGTTTCAAAGCAATCAAAAAGGATTTTTGTTGACCTTGGGAACCAAACTTCTTCAAGGGCATCCCCTCGTGGATACTGAACAGCAGATCATCTTTATGTATACCAATGCTGGTTCTTTCCAATTGCCTATCCTTATCCAAACTTGTTTCCAATAGCTGCAGAAAATCCTGCCCCATGAGCGGTGATTCATAGATAAGCTCCACTTGTTCCGCATCATCGGATAAGAACTGGTAATACCGACGGAACTCAGGTAGAAATTCAGCCATGAACTGTTGTCTTCTTTTAAAGATCCGTTCACCCGATTCGACCAATTGCAGGTTCAGCACCTCCAAAAGTCCCACATCAAAAACACCGGTATCCTTGATGTTCTTCAGAACGGTGTTGCGTTGCAGCAATATCCGGTTGTAGGAAATCAGGATATCCAGGTATTGGTTATCCGTTTGGGAGATCACATTATCTACGAATTTCCTTCTTTCCTCACTACCATCGATAATGATGGAGGTATCATTCGGCGAGATCATCACCAAGGGAAATTGCCCAATATGATCGGCAAGTCGGTTGTATTCTTTCTTGTTCTTCTTGAATTGCTTCTTCTGGTTTTTTTTGATGCTACAGGAAACCACATCACAGAGGAGTTCACGATCGAATTCGCCCTGCACCATAAACCAATCTTCCCCCTTTTTAATATGTTGGGAATCAATGGGATTGAAGAAAGATTTGCAGAGAGAAAGGTAATGGATCGCATCCAATAGATTTGTTTTTCCGGAGCCATTCTGACCTGTAAAGGCATTGGTTTCGGGTAAAAAATCTAAGGTAGACTCTGTATAGTTCTTAAAGTTTAAGACTGAAAGGTGCTTTAGCCACATAGCAAAGCAAATATAGGCTTTTTAGATGGGCTTAGCTTATTTTACTTCTTCAAAATCGATAAACTCACCAGCTGTTTCCGTGCCTTTGCCTTTTTTGGATTTTTCCGGGGTATATTCTACCCTTACTTTACCATCCTGACGAGACTCACGCTTGAACTGGGAAAATGGATCTTGATAACGTCCCTGTTGTGGACCTTCATTGGCGTATTGCCCTTGTTGACCATTCATGATCTTCTCAGCCACCTTCTTCATGAAGAAAGGCAGCAACAGGCGCATACCAAATTTGAACAGGTAATAAAATACAACTACGGATATAATGAAATAGATAAGTGTCATTCTTTTTTAATGCTTTTTATCAAATTTAATAAATATTTGAATGCTTAGCGGGGAAAATTGTCAAGGAAATCTCAATTAACAAATTTTTACTTTTTGCCTTTTGCCAATTGCAAAGCTTGAAAAAACTGGTCAGGATGCTGAGAACCAATCACATATACCAATCCATCTTTGTCGGTTAACCAAATGGCTTCTTTGCCTCCTGAATAAAAACGAATCTTACCATTCTTATGCAAATTGTAAACCGGGTTATTGAAGAAGAAGTTGGAGTACTTCTTTTTTTCCACCTTGGTGATGGAATTTAAATCAATCTTCACCAAACTGGTGGTCCAAAGACCACTTAAGATCACATGCGTATCGGTGACTTTTGTCCGATAACTGATCATATAAAGCATAATAATCGAGACCAATAAGATCAAAACGCCGACAATGAAGAAAAGTTGGCGGGAAATCAGGTGTTCCCAATTGATATAATAAGCTACGAAACAGAACAGGGCAAGGATCAATCGAACACTAATCCAAGTCATGTCCCGACCTAGGTACTGTTTTTCCTGAAATAAAGGTTGATCTGTCATTTCCACTATTTGAACACTAATGTAAGTACTTTCTTTGTATTTTCAGTCACTTTATAGCGATTATCTAATCGCATCCCGACTACCCAGATGATTTCTCCATTGCCATTCACCAAGATCGGAATCTCTTCTTTTTCAAAGCGGTTGACCTTTTCCTGGATGAAGAAATCGCTCAATTTCTTCCTGCCTGTCATGCCTAGGGGAATGAAATAATCTCCCTGGTGCTTAAAGCGTAATTTTAATGGGAAATGTAGGAGGTCTGCATCGATCTGGATTTCAGACTTTCCATTATCGTTTGTGTTTTGTTTCGAGGATTTAGGATCTGTAATCCCTAGATCTCTATAACAACCTAAGGCTAAAATGGAATCTAAAAATGGAAAGCTTACGCTTTCACCCGGGCTTAAATGTTTCCTTACATCTTCTTTTAATATCAGTACCTCCTGCTCCTTCTCTAAAGCTGTTCTCTCCCTAATAATCAATTGATCCCTATCCATCAATAGCTCATAATCCGATGATTCAAATACCTGCCCCATCGGCTTATCCCATACCGAAATCATTTCCTCCAGAATACTTTTTTGAAAACCAAAAGGTTTAAACAGCTCAAATAAAAAGTAGGCATCAGAAAGGTATTGTGATAAATCCGCTCGTTGGATGTAAACATACTTTCCCTCTACACGATACAACTCTTTTCTTCTCTCCAAAACAATACGTTGGATAAATTGGTAACTTTCCTCAAAATGCTTGATGTTCTCCAAGAAAATCTGCTCAAAATCAGGCTGAATTTCCTTAAACTTCGGAATGATCTCCAACCGGATTTTATTGCGGGCATATTTACTGGAAAAATTCGATTGATCATCGCGATAGGGAACCTGAAGTTCTTTTACAGTCTGCTCCACTTCCGCTCCAGTAAAACACATCAAGGGACGGATAAGGTGATCTCGCTGGATGGAAATGCCCAAAAGGCCCTTCAATCCCGTGCTCCTGGTCAGATTGAATAGGGAAGTTTCGATATGATCGTTCAGATGCTGCGCAATCGCGATCTTCCTATATCCAAATTCGGTTCTTAACTGTTCGAACCACTCGTAACGCAGTTCACGGGCAGCCATCTGAATGGATATTTTATGTTCATCGGCGTATTCCTCGGTATCAAAATGGATAACGTGGAAAGGGATTTGATGCTGAAGCGCGAAATTCCTCACCAATTCTTCATCCAGATCGGACTCCTTAGCCCGTAATTGAAAGTTACAATGGGCAATTCCGATTTGGTATCCCAAATCATGCATCAGATGCAGCATCAGCATGGAATCCTTTCCTCCGCTGACCGCCAAAAGCACTTTTTCCGAACGGTTTATAAGTTCGTTTTTTGTTAAGAAATGCGAGAATTTAGTCTTTGCATCCATTCTTCAAAAATAGATATAATAAACTTTGCATCCCCTTTGCTATTAAAAATTATTGTTTAACAAATTTTTGCTAATTAATTGTATATTTTTGCGCTTGTGAGATACCTTATTCTACTGTTTTTAAGCATCATCTGTTTGGCCAGTTATGGCCAGATTCCCGTTACACCACAGGCTCAACCTGAAGGTAATGAACTTAAATTGTTAAGTTCTTCTTCTGTCAAGGCCATTAATCAAAAAATATTCCGGGCGTATAATGCATTGTATGAACATAAGGGATCGACTTTAGCTGCCGATTCTGGTGATTATTACAAAGAAGAAGATGGCAGGGAGTATTTTAAAGCAAAAGGAAATATCGTTATTACGCAACTCTCAGGTACAATTATCTATGGAGATGACTTGTTTTATGATGCAGCTGCACAGCAAGCAACCCTACTTTATAATGTGAGGATGATTGATGGCGAAACAACGTTGACTACCAACCACTTGACCTATAACACGGGATCCCAACGTGGTTCCTATAGAAATGGAGGACGAATTATTGGCCGTCAAGATACCATCACCTCTAGAAATGCTTATTATTTCGAAACGACCAAGGATGCTTACTTCCGCAATAAAGTGGTGGTCCGTTCGCCTGGTGCCATAATTTATACGGACTCCCTACAATACAATACCATGTATCGGGATGCCTTTTTCTTTGGCCCTACGAATATCAATGGTAGAAAAGGCGAGAAATTATATACTGAGCATGGTAAATACAACACCGCTTTTGGGGTCGCGAAATTCAACAAAAACAACTTATACACCGAAGGATCTCGCTTTTTAAAAGGCGACAGCTTATTCTACGATCGGGAGAAAGGCATTGGAGAAGCTTTTAGGAATGTGGTATTCGTCGATACCTTGGATAAATTTTATGCCAATGGCGAGTATGGTAAATACTTGGAGGCCGATCAGTCTATCCTAATGCATACCGACCCCCTGATCAAATATGTTGTTCAATCAGACTCCACAGGGAATGCGGATTCTACGGCTACAGATACAATCGATAGGGCAAACTTAAGCCCTAAAGAGATCAAGCAGCTTGAACGCGATCAGGAGAGGTTGGCCAAAGAAAAAGAAAAGGCCGAGAAAGAACGTTTAAAAGCCGCTGAAAAGCTCGAAAAGGAAAGGCAGAAGGAATTGGCGAAGAACCCAGAGCTTAAAGCTATAGAACCTCCCAAGCAGGATAGTATCCTTGCGCCTACCGCTAAAACCAATACCAGGTTCGATACAGCCTATATGACGGCTGACACTATATTTTCCAAGGTTATTTTAGTTAGAGATTATAAGCCTTTGGATTTAAAATTGGATCGATCGGGAGGAAAACTCCAAGAAGATACCGATGTGGATTATGGTGATGAGGAGGATATGGATTTTAATGCTGCTGGAGATTCCATCCAGGAAAACCCACAGACTGCCGGTGAGAAAATCCTTCAGGATCCTAAAAAACCGACTACTCTAGCTAAAACTGTCCAGAAAAAAACTACCCCAAAAGTAAATAAAACAGATCCTGCAAGCCAAAATAAGGTGGCAGTGGATCCGAAACAGATACAGGCCATAACCAAAGCGGATAGTATTCTGCGCAGAAATGCCGTAATACCATCTGGAAATGAGCCGGATAGTCTAATGAAAAAGGCTATGACTTCTGCTTTAAAAGCCGATACAACAATAAAGGATTCTACGGTGATGTTTTCGGATACCGCCAGAACCCGCATTGTGAATGCCTATAAGAATGTCAGGGTGTTCAAATCGGACCTTCAGGCTGTTGCTGACTCCGTTTATTACGGAATGGTCGATTCCATGTTCAGGTTTATGGGTAAGCCCATGATCTGGTCAGATGGATCCCAGATCTCTGCAGATACTATTTTTATGCAGATCAAGAACAACAAAATGGATAACGCACTTTTAAAAGAGAATGCTTTTATGGTGAATGCTGTTCTGGACACCGTGAAGTTCAATCAATTAAAAGGCCGAAAGATCGTTGCCTTTTTTGCCAATAATAATATCGAACGCTTATTTGTAACAGGTAATGCGGAGGCTCTTGTGTTCAATGCAGATGAGAAAACAAAGATCATCAAAGAGATGTTCCATGACCGCTGTAGCCGGATCAAAATACGTATGGTAGACCGAAAAATCAATGATTATGTTTCGGAAAGAAAGGTTGACCAGAAGCTTTATCCGTTCAAACTGGTAACCCAAGAGAATGAGGTACTACCCGGCTTTATTTGGAAGCCTCAGGACAGACCAAAGTCCGTGGAAGACATGATGAACAGAAAACGTAGCAAGGAAACTGTTGTTCCAGACCAGAATGGCAAAGACGATCCAGAGCAGAATTCATCAGATCAAAACAGCAAGGAAAATCCTATTCAAAAAAGTATAGAAAAACCAACCCAGAAAAAAGTAGAAAATCCGGTTCAGACCAAAAAAGAAGTAGAAAGTTTAGAAGAAGAACAGAACAGCTCGACTAACCCATAAAGGATTTAAATTCCATCCAGAACATCTTTTTCTTTTGCACATCGGCAAACATCTCTTCAAAACTGAAGGTATTAAAGACCGTTGCTATCTTTCCGTGCATATAAGAATTATGTGCTATGGCTGGTAAGCCCAAAGAAATAGGTTCCACACCCAATAAGGTAATTTTCTTAGGTTGAAAAAAGGCCATGATCCGTTTCCAATCATTCGGATTATGCGAATTGGCCAGATTAACTACAGCCACATTTCCAGCGTGGAGCTGCAATGCACCTATGGTTTTCAGAAAAGCCTCTTCTGCCGCCGGCGAGAAATAAGGATAATCCGGATACCGCAGGATAAACAATACCCCTGTGCTCTTATCCCCTTGATATATAAACTCCTCAACAGAAGTTAATTCCTGCTGAGGAGTTTTTGGTATAAATAAGGTTTCCGACATCAACGCTTGAAGCGCAACGGGATTCGTTGTATGTAAGCTATCTGCCATTTCTAAAACCTATTCTTAAATCAAAAATATGGACTATTGACCCAATACCCAAGCGAAGATCAATGGCGCAACGATCGTTGCATCCGATTCCACGATGAATTTAGGGGATTCTGTATCCAATTTACCCCAAGTGATTTTCTCATTCGGAACTGCGCCTGAGTAAGAACCAAAAGAAGTGGTCGAATCAGAGATCTGACAGAAATAAGACCAGAAAGGAACATCATGCCATTCCAAATCCTGATACATCATTGGAACCACACAGATAGGGAAATCTCCGGCAATACCACCACCAATCTGGAAGAATCCTACTCCTTTACCACCAGAATTCGCGCGGTACCATTCCGTAAGATAAATCATGTACTCAATACCGGTTTTAACCGTGTGTACATTCAATTCACCTTTGATCACGTAGGAGGCAAAGATATTACCTGTGGTTGAATCTTCCCATCCCGGTACAATGATTGGAATATTTTTCTCAGCAGCTGCCAAGATCCAAGAGTTCTTCGGATCGATCTCGTAATATTGTTCCAGATCTCCGGAAAGAACAACTTTATATAAAAATTCGTGTGGGAAATAACGTTCGCCAGCAGCTTCTGCGTCTTTCCAAGCCTTTTCTAAATGGGATTGCAAACGACGGAAAGCTTCTTCTTCTGGGATACAAGTATCGGTTACACGGTTGTAATGGTTCTCCAATAATTCCCATTCATCTTGAGGCGTCAAATCGCGGTAATTTGGAACACGCTTATAGTGAGAGTGAGCCACCAAGTTCATCACATCTTCTTCCAAGTTTGCACCTGTACAGGAAATGATAGCCACCTTATCCTGACGGATCATTTCAGCTAGGGAAATTCCAAGTTCTGCGGTACTCATCGCACCAGCCAATGAAATCAACATTTTACCACCCGCTGCCAAATGATCTTCATAGCCTTTCGCCGCATCTACCATCGAAGCAGCATTAAAATGAAGATAGTTTTTCTCCATGAATTGAGAAATAGGTCCTCTTTGTGTACTCATAATCTTTAATTCTGATAAATGTTCCCAAAGGTACTCATTTATACCCAAATTTCAGCCGTAAACGAACTTACTTTCGCTTCAATAGCTTCCGGAAAATATAAAAGAAAAAGGCCAAGATCAAGACCAGAATAAGTAGGATCAATACCTCACTTACTCCCAGATTCCAGCTGTCGTTATTTAATTGTGCGTAGATCATACCAGCCATTTATCGCATTTTTGTAAGAATTCTTCCGAAATATCGGCCGCGATGCCCGGACCATCGGTCAGCTTGATGGCATAGCCATCATACACTAACCCACCAATTACTGGATCTTCCAGATGGCCCACCATGCAGGTATCCAGATCATAGAATTTAACATTATCGGCCGCATAGGCGAAATGCGCCTTGGCAGCCAATGCCAAACGGCTTTCCAACATCCCTCCGATCATACATGGGATACCATATTCCTTGGTTACCGCCTGTATTTTCAGCGATTCTGCAATTCCCGAAGATTTGGAGAACTTGATGTTGATGTAATCACAACTGTCAGTTCTACAGATGCGCTCTGCATCATGATGATCATAAACCGATTCATCCGCCATGATGGGAACAATGGTCTCCGCTCGTAGTGCAGCAAGCAGATGGTCATTATAGGTGCGCATGGGCTGTTCGCAGAATTGGATTTTCAAAGGTTCCAATCCCTGCAACGCTTCCACAGCCTCTTCATAGGTCCAACCTTGATTGGCATCGATGCGAATAGGGATATCAAATCCCACCGCTTGCCGGATGGCCTTCATACGGGCAATATCCTCTTGGGGCTTCTTTCCCAATTTGACTTTCAGAGCAACCGCCCCACCTTCATACAATGCCAAAGCCTTGGCCGCCATTTCCTCCGCACTGCCAATGCCAATGGTGATATCCGTATGGATCTCCCGAGGAGTTCCCCCTAAAAATTGATAGAGCGGAACGCCGGCAGCTTTGGCCGCCAGATCATATAAGGCCATATCGAAAGCCGATTTAATGGTGCTGTTCTTCGCAATATATGTATGTAATTCGGCTAGGCGATCTTCCAAGGCCAGGGGATCTTTCCCCACCCAGATCTTGGCAAAATCCTTTGCCACGGCGATGCAGGTTTCCTGGGTCTCCCCGACGATCATGGGAAAAGCGGAACATTCGCCTACCCCATACAGTTCAGCATCCGTCCGAACCCGGATAAAAGTATTCTGTGCATAATCCATAACCCCCGTTGCAATCACAAATGGTTCCATCGGAATGCTCAAACGGTAGATCTCAATTTCTTTGATGACCATAATTTGTTTGTTCTATAAACAAATGTAACGAATGATATTTCATTTTTATAATGAGATGGCGAAACAAATACAAATTCAATCATAAAACCAATTATAATTTACATTAAAAACAACAAAACATTAATTAAATTATAAATATTATAAATAAAACAAGTTTTTATTCATATATTAGCAATCTCGTTATTAAATCAATCTAATATTCAAAATATCATGCAGCAAGAAGGACTTTATCATCCCGAATTTGAACACGATGCCTGTGGTGTAGGTTTTGTCGCCCATATCAAGGGGCAGAAATCCCATGCGCAGGTGCGCGATGCACTGACCATGTTGGAGAATATGGAACATCGTGGTGCTTGTGGATGTGATCCAGAGTCTGGGGATGGTGCCGGCATCATGATCCAACTTCCACACGAATTCTTATGGGAAGAATGTATCAATCTAGGCATACAATTACAGGAACCGGGTTATTATGGCGTAGGGATGTTGTTCCTGCCGAAGGAAGAGGAAATGAACAAGATCTGCCGAGAGGTGATCAAGGAAGCAGCTTCGGAGCGTCACATGGATTTCCTTGGTTTTCGTTCCGTTCCGGTCAATAGAGCCGGTATAGGACCTACGGCCTTAAGTGCCGAACCAGAAATCGTTCAATTCTTTGTGGCCAGACCCGAACAGGTTAAAAACACCGAAGAATTTGAACGCAAATTATATGTGCTCCGCCGCCTGATCATCCAGAAGATCAAAAAACACCAAGCCTATCCTTTACCCCTTTACCTCGCCTCCCTTTCTTGCAAAACCATTATCTATAAAGGTCAGTTGACCACTTACCAGGTGGGTAGCTATTTTGAGGATCTGAAAGACCCACGTGTAGTTTCCGCTTTTGGATTGGTGCATTCCAGGTTTTCCACCAACACTTTTCCATCCTGGTCATTGGCCCAACCCTTCCGAATGATTGCCCATAATGGGGAAATCAACACCCTGACCGGAAACCTCAATTGGTTTTATGCCGGTGTAAGGGCCTATTCTTCACCCTATTTTACGGCAGAGGAAATGGAAATCCTATTGCCTGTAGTAGATAAAGGCCAATCCGATTCAGCTTGTCTGGACAATGTGGTCGAGCTCCTGCTACACAGCGGCAGAAGTCTTCCTCATGTCCTCTTGATGCTCGTTCCGGAAGCCTGGGATGGCAATGAACAGATGGATCCTTTAAAAAAGGCATTCTATGAATACCATGCCACCTTGATGGAGCCATGGGATGGCCCGGCAGCACTTTGTTTTACGGATGGAAAGATCATCGGCGCCACCTTGGACCGCAATGGTCTTCGTCCTTTACGCTACGCTATTACCTCGGATGACCGGGTGGTGGTGGCTTCGGAGGCAGGTGCATTGCCAATCGACGAATCAACCATCATCAAAAAAGGCCGCCAACAGCCCGGAAAGATTTTTGTGGTAGACATGGAGGCGGGTAAAATCCGTTCGGATGAGGAAGTCAAAGGCGAACTTATCCGCCAGCAACCTTATGGCGATTGGATCAATAAATATAAAATCCGAATGGATGAGTTGGCCGATCCGCGTGTCACCTTTACCTACCTGTCCAAAGAATCGGTTTTCAAATACCAACAATCCTTCGGTTATAGCCGCGAAGATATCGAAACGATCCTGACCCCTATGGCCTTAACGGGCTATGAACCTATTGGTTCCATGGGTACGGATGTTCCTTTAGCCGTGCTATCCGATCAACCTCAGCATATTTCCAGTTATTTCAAACAGTTTTTCGCCCAGGTGACCAACCCACCGATCGACCCGATCAGGGAGCGATTGGTCATGAGTTTGGCGACTTTTATCGGCAATGCCGGCAATATCCTGATTGAGGATCAGAAATTCTGCCATTGTGTAACCCTGGAGCATCCCATCCTCACTTCCTCCGAACTGGAGAAATTAAGGTCCATCGATACCGGGGTTTTTCAGGCAAAGACCATCCAAAGTTATTTCCGTGCCGACGGCAAGGAAGGATCCTTGGAAGCAGGTTTGGAACGCCTATGCCGCTATGCGGATGATGCCGTTCGGGATGGCTTTGAGGTCATTATCCTATCGGATAGGGCGATCGATTCGCAGCATTGTGCAATCCCTTCCCTATTGGCTGTTTCTGCGGTGCATCATCACTTGATCAAAACGGGCAACCGCGGTGCAGTAGGATTGGTCGTGGAAGCGGGCGATGCCTGGGAAGTCCATCATTTCGCCTGTCTACTGGCTTTCGGTGCAACGGCTATCAATCCTTACATGGCCTTGGCAAGCATCAGGACCATGAAGGAAACTGGGCAAATGGATACCCAACTGACCTGGGACGACCTGAAAAAGAATTATGTAAAAGCCGTTTGTAATGGCTTATTGAAAATATTTTCCAAAATGGGTATTTCCACCCTTCAATCCTACCATGGCGCGCAGATCTTCGAGGTGCTGGGCATCGATGCGGAGGTAGTGGATAAATACTTTTGTGGTGCCGTTTCCCGTATCGGTGGATTGACCTTGGATGATATTGCCAAGGAAGCACTGGCAAAACATAAACGTGGTTTTGAACACAGCCGCGTTAGCCAGACCTTATTGCCTGAGGGCGGGCTATACCAATGGAAACGTCGGGGCGAAGGCCATTTATGGAATCCACAGACGGTGCATCTCCTGCAGCAGGCCTGTCGCAACAACGATTACGAATCCTATAAAAAATACGCTTCCCTGATCAATAACCAAAAGGAACGGATGTTCACTTTACGTGGCTTATTGGATTTTGCCAAACATCGCACAGCTATTCCCTTGGAAGAGGTAGAGCCTGCGCGTGAAATCCTGAAGAGATTCGCTACGGGAGCCATGTCCTTTGGTTCCATCTCCCATGAGGCACATAGCACCTTGGCGATTGCCATGAACCGGATTGGCGGAAAATCCAATACCGGCGAAGGTGGAGAGGACGAGATCCGCTATCAAAAATTATCCAATGGCGATTCCATGCGCTCTGCCATCAAACAAGTGGCTTCTGCACGCTTCGGTGTGACCTCCAATTACCTTACCCAAGCCGATGAAATACAGATCAAGATGGCCCAGGGAGCAAAACCGGGAGAAGGAGGGCAATTACCAGGCGACAAGGTGGATGAATGGATTGCGAAAGTAAGGCATTCCACGCCTGGAGTGGGACTGATTTCTCCGCCACCACATCATGACATCTATTCCATTGAGGATTTGGCGCAGTTGATCTTCGATCTGAAAAATGCCAACAGGGATGCCCGGATCAATGTAAAATTGGTGTCCAAGGCAGGCGTCGGAACGATTGCTGCCGGGGTGGCAAAAGCCCATGCCGACGTTATCCTGATTGCAGGTTATGATGGTGGTACCGGTGCATCGCCGATCAGCTCCATCAAACATGCCGGATTACCTTGGGAGTTAGGCCTGGCAGAAGCACATCAGACGCTGGTGCAGAATAAGCTCCGCAGTCGGGTGGTCCTACAGGCAGATGGGCAGATGAAAACTGGCCGTGACCTGGTGATAGCGACCTTATTGGGCGCAGAGGAATGGGGCGTAGCCACAGCGGCTTTGATTGCTGGCGGATGCATCATGATGCGCAAATGCCACCTGAATACCTGTCCGGTTGGTGTGGCCACCCAAGACCCAGAATTGCGGAAATTGTTTTCCGGAAAACCGGAAGATATCGTCCATCTTTTTGGATTCCTAGCGGAGGAAATGCGTGAGATCATGGCCGAACTGGGCTTCAGATCCATCAATGAGATGGTTGGGCGCGCACAGTTTTTGAAGAAACGGGAAGATATGCCACATTGGAAGGCCAAGAAGATCAATTTTTCGGGCATCCTTCATGTAGCGGCGAATGCGCAGGGGGAAACCTTGTACAATACCGAAGAACAGGACCATGGCATGGGAATGATATTGGATTGGGGTTTATTGAATGTGGCGAAACCTGCATTGGAGACCAAAACTCCGGTCTTTGGAACATTCCATGTCAAGAATACCGATAGAACGATAGGCACCTTATTATCCAATGAAATTTCCAAGATCTACGGATCGGAAGGACTTCCGGACAACAGCATAAACTTTAAGTTTGAAGGTTCGGCAGGCCAATCCTTTGGCGCCTTCAACACGCGAGGGATTTCCTTTGAACTGGAAGGCGAAGCCAATGATTATGTGGGCAAAGGACTTTCAGGCGCTCAGTTGGCCATTTATCCAAGTAAGGAAAGTAAATTACAACCACATGAGAACATCATCATCGGAAATGTAGCCTTATATGGAGCAACCTCCGGGCACTTGTTCATCAACGGTATGGCTGGCGAACGTTTTGCGGTAAGGAATTCTGGTGCGACGGCCGTCGTGGAAGGGATCGGCGACCATGGTTGTGAATATATGACCGGCGGAAGAGCATTGATCCTGGGCGAGACCGGAAGGAATTTCGCTGCGGGCATGAGCGGAGGGATCGCATGGGTCTACGACATCAAGGGCAATTTCAAGGAAAACTGCAACAAGGAAATGGTGGATCTGGATCCCTTGGAAAGCGAAGACGAAACAGCGATCATCAGCTTATTGAAACGTCATATCTTGTTGACCAAGAGTGAAAGGGCAAGCGCCATCCTTCAGGATTGGGCGGTTGAAAAGCACCGCTTTATAAAGGTGTTCCCAAGGGAATACAAAAATGTATTATTGAAAAAATTAGTGACCGCATAATCAGGAATTTCATGGGAAAACCAACAGGATTTTTAGAATATGAACGCTTGCTCCCTCAGAAAGATGCTGTGGAAAGCAGGAAACAACATTATAAGGAATTTGTCAATCCGTATTCGGATGAACAATTAAATAGTCAAGCGGCAAGGTGCATGAACTGCGGAATTCCGTTCTGCCATTCGGGTTGTCCTTTGGGCAACGTGATCCCTGAGTTCAATGACGCTGTATATGATGGGAAATGGGAAGAAGCTTATCAGATTTTGAGTTCGACCAATAACTTCCCGGAGTTTACGGGTAGGATCTGTCCGGCACCGTGCGAATCTGCCTGTGTGCTGGGAATCAACAAAAATCCGGTAGCCATTGAGGAAATCGAAAAACACATCATCGAAATAGCCTATAAAAAAGGCTATGTTAAACCCCATAAGAGTTTCCTGAAAACAGGGAAAAGGGTGGCTGTAGTGGGTTCTGGCCCTTCTGGACTGGCCGCTGCCGCACAATTGAACAAGGCTGGGCATGAGGTGGTGGTTTATGAAAGGGATGATAAAGTGGGTGGTCTATTGCGATATGGAATCCCCGATTTCAAGCTGGATAAGCAGGTGATAGATCGTCGGGTAGCTATAATGGAAGAATCTGGGATCATCTTCCGGACGAATGCCGAAGTAGGGAATAATGTCCCAGCGAAGGAATTGCAGGAATATGATGCCGTGGTATTGACCGGTGGATCGACCATTCCGCGAAACCTGGATATTCCTGGTAGGGAGTTGAATGGGGTGCATTATGCGATGGAATTCCTCAAACAGCAGAATAAACGGGTTGGGAATTCCACTATTGTGGATGCAGAAATAACGGCTACCGGGAAAAATGTATTGGTGATTGGTGGTGGTGATACGGGATCGGATTGCGTAGGTACTTCCAATAGACATGGTGCCAAATCGGTTACCCAATTTGAACTGATGCCTACCCCGCCCCAAACACGTACTTCTGCCATGCCATGGCCTAGTTATCCCATGGTTTTAAAGACAACGACTTCGCATGAAGAAGGTTGCCAAAGGCATTGGAGTGTTAGTACGAAAGAGTTTTTAGGAGATGAACAAGGGAACCTGCGGGCTGCCTTGGTGGTGGATCTGGAATGGGAAACCGATCAGCATGGTAGACCGATATCATTTAAAGAAGTAGAAGGATCGGCAAGGGAAATCCCTTGCGAATTGGTCACCCTTGCGATGGGATTCCTGCATCCCCAACATGAAGGGTTATTAACACAGCTTGGTGTGCAATTGGATAATCGAGGTAATGTGCAGGCTACAGAATCAGCTTATAAAACCAATTTGGAAAATGTGTTTGTGGCAGGAGATATGCGTAGAGGACAATCCTTAGTGGTATGGGCGATATCTGAAGGTCGGGAATGTGCAAGGAAGGTGGATGAGTATTTGATGGGAAGTTCCAATTTGGAAAGCAAAGAGGCGATATTTAGCCAAGCTGTTTAATCATGCTTTGTCAAGCCTTTTAATTTAAATTGTTAAAACTGTTTAATCATAATCCGTTAAATTTAATGTGTAGTTTAGCATCAATCCAAGAGGTTGATGCTTTTTTTGTATTTTAACATCGCATAATAAAAAATAAATAACAAAGGAATGGAATTAGTATTTGCAACAAACAATGCCCATAAATTAGAAGAGGTGCAACAGATGATCGGTGATAGGTTCAAGCTACTTTCCTTAGCAGATATTGGTTGCCATGAGGATTTCCCAGAAACCGGGGTAACCTTTAAAGAGAATGCCCAACAAAAGACGGATTATCTAAAAGAAAGATTTAATGTGGATTGTTTTGGAGATGATTCGGGGTTGGAGGTTGATGCTTTGCAGGGAGAGCCTGGTGTTTATTCGGCAAGGTATGCCGGAACGAGGGATATGGAGAAAAACATTGATCTGGTATTGGAAAAACTTGGTGATAATGCCAATAGAACCGCCCGCTTCAAAACCGTTATTTCCTTAAACATGAATAATGAACAACATTTTTTTGAAGGAAGTATTGAAGGTCGGATTATTAATGAGCGTATTGGAACTAAAGGATTTGGTTATGATCCAATCTTTATTCCAAATGGATATGATATCACTTTCGCAGAAATGAGCTTGGAAGAGAAGAATCGGATAAGCCACCGTTCGGTTGCTGTTCAAAAACTTTGCAAATTTCTTTTTAGTATTTAGTAGTAAGTATTTAGTAGTTAGACCTATGGCGCCCCCCGTCATTGCGAGGAGGTACGAGGAAGCAATCTTTCGATATGTGCAACGCTTTGTCATGTGTAAAGATTGCTTCGTTCCTCGCAATGACGCGGCGTTCCTCGCAATGGCGCAAGGAGCCTAATGACGCGTAGGGTGCAATAAAAACAGAAAGCCCCGTCATCTATCGATAACGGGGCTCCTTTGTAAAATTAGGCGCCGACCTACTCTCCCACCTGTTACGGCAATACCATCGGCTCTGGCGGGCTTAACTTCTCTGTTCGGAATGGGAAGAGGTGGACACCGCCGATATAGGCACCTGAAGATCTTTATGAGATATTGTTCTTTTACACTTGACACTGTACCACGCTTGCAGTAATCTAACTACTATATACTAACTACCTGATACTGTCAATGCCGGCAGGCATTGACATGTTATTGGAAGAAAAGATCAAAAAAGAGAGAGGACAACAGTACTATCCGCATTGGAAAGCTTCGGGTTATTAGTACCACTCGGCTTTGGTCTCTCAACCTTTACACCTGTGGCCTATCAACGTCGTCATCTCCGACGGCCCTTATGAGGAAGTCTCATCTCGTGGCTAGTTTCGCACTTAGATGCTTTCAGCGCTTATCTATCCCGGACGTAGCTACCCTGCCGTACACCTGGCGGCATAACAGGTTCACCAGCGGTCCGTCCAACCCGGTCCTCTCGTACTAAGGTCAGATCCACTCAAACTTCCAGCGCCCA
>NZ_PEAZ01000067.1:0-29661 GCF_002734245.1 Sphingobacterium sp. 1.A.4 | reverse complement strand
ATGATGAACATTATTCTAATACATTTACAAGGCTTGTTTCAAGAAATGGCATCAAAATGAAAGCAGCAGTAGCTGTGCAAAGGAAACTTCTAGAGCTGATGTTTATAATTTATAAAAACGAACAGCGGTATGATCCACAATACCATCTCCAAAAGTATCAGAACGAAAAAGTAGATACAAATTAGGGCGGCCAAAAACGGCTACCCTAAACAGGCTGGCAATAGACCGCCTAAAACCCGAAATTACAAAAAAAAGATAAAATTGACTTGTATATTAACACAGAATCTAAAAAGGTCTCTCAAAAAAATAACCCCGTCATTAAAAAATGGCGGGGTTTTCTGTTTTTTGTCCTYAAGATTTWGTATCTTAAGGTGCAMCCAAAAAACAATATGGCAAACATACAATTCAAAGCKCTTCCATCCAATAGTCCKAGTCTWTTTCCTGARAATATTTTWGAYCGTATTCCATTGAACCATCCTGTTCGGTTGGTGAATCAGGTTGTTGATCAGTTGGATCTGGATCATATTATCCGACTTTATAAAGGGGGAGGCACTACTAGTTTCCATCCCCGGATGCTCATCAAAGTGTTGTTCTACGCCTATTTAAGCAATATCTATTCTTGCCGCAAGATTGAACGCGCCTTACAAGAGAACATCTATTTCATGTGGCTTTCTGGCAACAGTACGCCTGATTATCGTATGATCAACTATTTCAGGGGGAAGCGTCTTAAGGGGCAAATACAGGAGTTGTTTGCAAGTATCGTCCGGATGTTACATGAAATGGAGTACGTCAGCCTGAAAGTTCAGTATGTTGATGGTACCAAGATCGAATCTGCAGCTGGTCGTTATACGTTTGTATGGAAGAAATCGGTTGAGAAAAACAAGGTAAAGTTAGAAGCGAACATCGCTTCGGTTCTTGCCGATATTGATGCGCAGATTACCCAAGACCAATCTACATTAGGCAATCAAGAAGTTAGCAAGGCTATCGACAGCACGCAGCTGAAGGAAAAGATCAAAGCGATCAATGCAAAGCTCAAAGTGGCCAATAAGTCTACCGATAAGCAGCTTAAGAAACTCGAAGATGACTACTTGCCACGATTGGAGAAATATGAAGAACAGCTGAAAATACTAGGGGATCGCAATAGTTATAGTAAGACCGATACCGATGCTGTGTTTATGCGCATGAAAGAGGATCACATGAAGAACGGTCAACTCAAACCCGCCTACAATACACAGATCAGTACCGAGGAACAGTTCATCACCCATTACAGTATCCATCAGACTACCGCAGACACGACAACCCTACCGGAACATTTGGAAGGCTTTGAGTCCCGTTACGGAAAACAAAGTGAGTCAATCGTCGCAGATGCCGGATATGGCAGTGAGCAGAACTATGAGTTGTTGGAAGGACAGGATATAACCGCTTTTATCAAGTACAATTACTTCCATATGGAGCAGAAGCGAAAGCATAAGCAGGATCCTTTTTCGGTACAGAACCTATATTACAATAATCAGGAGGATTTTTATGTGTGTCCGGCAGGACAGAAACTAAGCTTTGTCGGACAAACAACCAGGGTCAGTACCAACGGATATGCCGCCCAGGTGAGCTGCTATCAAGCTCATCGATGTGAGGTCTGTCCGATGCGTGATGGGTGTCATAAAGCACAGGGCAATCGTCTGATTGAAGTCAATCACCGCCTTGCTTGGCTCAAGGCTAAAGCTAGAGAAAGGTTACTGTCGGCACAGGGGCTATACCATCGAAGCAAAAGACCCGTGGAAGTCGAAGCGGTATTTGGACAGATGAAAAGCAACAACAGGTTTACCCGATTTAGCATGAAAGGACTGGAGAAGGTTACCGTGGAGTTCGGCTTGATGGCTATTGCCCATAACCTAAGAAAATGGGCAAAAAAGTGGAAAAACAAAGCTTTTATTGGTAAACCAGGTGGCAAAAACTTCCTATTTGCGATAAATCAAGCCATCAACATGCTGAAAAGTACAAAACATCGACTTGCAGCTTAATATTGCTCATGAAATTATAATTGAGCTCCAGAAAGCTATAAAACAGAAGAAGGTGCCTTTTTAGACACCTTCTCGCATGATTTGTTATAAAGATAAACTATTTACAACTTAATTGAAATACTTTTGTCTTCCATAGCCTGCACGGATTCATCGGTGATTTTTGGCGATTTCTTCTTGAGCAATTCAAAAAGCTCATCGCTTTCCCCATTGTAGATCACCTGTAGGGTTGAAACAGATGAATTGAACTTCATCTTCACTTCGCCCACTTTTTTGTCGGTCTCCAATCCTGTCGACAGGCTTTTCAGATCCGCCAATTTGATTCCTTGGATCTGGATTTCAAAATTACTTCCTTTAGCTTCCTTCTTACCAATCAGGTTATTGATTTTCCCACCAATACGACCTGCTTTTTCCGAAGAGCTCCCTACTTTGTTGGCTGTATTTTCCGCTTTGTTCAAGGCACGATCAATCTTGTCCAATAACCCTTGTGCTTTTACCATCCCCGACAATCCCATCATCAAGGATAACATTAAAATAATTTTTTTCATTTTTAATTAGTGTGAATTGTGATAGGATAAAATTAAGGGTAAAGATTCGCAGGCGAAATACCCGGATTTCAGTCAAAAAATGTAATGGTTTTCAGTTACAAAACCGAATTTCCGTACCTTTGCCAGGTGGAAAACATGCAGCAGAGATATTTCATCGAGATTTCATACAATGGAACGGCCTATCATGGTTGGCAGATCCAAGAAAATGCCGTTTCTGTTCAGGAGAAGCTCAATGAAGCATTGGCGATCCTTCTTCGTCAGCCTATTGAAACGATAGGTGCCGGCAGGACAGACACTGGCGTACATGCCAAACAATTGTTCGTCCACTTTGACAGCGATGCGGAAACCCTCCAAAAACCAGAACGCTTTGTTCATTCCCTGAATGCACTGCTCCCTTTTGATATTGCCGTAAAACGGTTGATAGCCGTAAATTCGGATGCACATGCACGTTTTGATGCTACGGAAAGAAGCTATGAATATCATATCCATTTTTCTAAGGATCCTTTTCGACATCAGTTTTCCTGGGCATTAAGGGATCAACCGGATGTGGAAAAGATGAATCTGGCCGCAAAAGATCTCCTCGGGAAACAGGATTTTTCCTGTTTCAGCAAGTCGAATACCCAGGTATTCACGAACAACTGCGACATCAAAGAAGCGGTCTGGGTATGGGAAGGCGATCACTTGGTATTCCATATCACCGCCGATCGGTTTCTACGGAATATGGTGCGGGCCATCGTGGGCACCTTGATGGAAATTGGGCTGGGGAAAAAACCGGTATCTTATGTAAAAGAAGTTATAGCCAGTAAAGACCGTTCAAAAGCGGGAACTTCTGTGCCGGCATGTGGTTTATATTTAACAAAAGTTTTGTATCCTTACATTGGAAATTAGTTTAGCTTGGAAAAGGAAAAAATAGCGGGCAACGCATACGATAGTAAGCTTTTAGGACGACTGGCCAAATATATCCGACCTTATAAGGGGATATTTTGGGTTTCGGTGGTATTGACCATCCTCTTGGCAGCGGTAGCTCCCGCATTACCCCTATTGGTGGAATACACCCTGGATCAATATATCCTTTCTGGGAAATCCGAAGGCTTGACCTGGATGTTGATGGTGATGTTTGCCTTACTTTTGGCACAGACCATTATCCGGTATTTCCATACCCTAATGACCAATACACTTGGACAATCGGTGATCCGGGACATCCGGATACAGGTCTTCAACCATATCACGAACCTTCGTTTAAAATATTTTGATAATACACCCATTGGTCGTTTGATCACGAGGACCATTTCTGATTTGGAGACCATTGCGAATATCTTCTCGGAAGGCTTGATACAGATCATTGGCGACCTGTTACAACTCGTGGTGATCTTGGGGGTGATGTTCTACACGGATTGGAGGCTTACCTTGGTCGTGCTGGTTCCTATGCCATTGATGATCGCGGCGACCTACATTTTCAAAGAGGCCATGAAATCGGCTTTTCAAAGTGTGCGTCTATGGGTCTCCAACCTCAACACTTTCTTGCAAGAGCATATCTCCGGGATGAGTGTGATTCAATATTTTGCGCGTGAGGATCAGGAAATGCGGAAATTCAAGGAAATCAATGCGGAACACCGGAATGCGCACATCCGTGCCAACTGGTACTTCTCCATCTTTTTCCCGGTGTTGGAGATTATTGTGGCCATTGCTACCGGTTTATTGGTTTGGTATGGCTCTAAACAGATCCTCGCGGATGTGATTTCGCCTGGGGTGGTAGTCGCTTTTATCATGTACATCAACATGATCTTCAGGCCAATCCGAGAGTTGATCGATAAGTTCAATACGCTTCAGATGGGTATGGTATCGGCAGAACGAATTTTTGATGTGTTGGATACGGATGAATTTACGCCGAATAAAGGAACGTATAAGCCAGCCCATGTTAAGGGAGAAATCACTTTTAAGAATGTTTGGTTTGCTTATAATGAAGAGAAATGGGTCTTAAAGGACCTAAGCTTCCATGTACATGCTGGGGAGACCTTGGCATTGGTTGGAGCGACTGGTGCCGGCAAATCGTCTGTAATCAACATCCTGAGCAGATTCTATGAGATCCAGAAGGGGGAGATCCTGTTGGATGGGGTTGATATTCGGGAATATGAATTGCATTACTTGCGACAGACCATTTCTACAGTGTTGCAGGATGTTTTTCTTTTTTCGGATACGGTATTGAATAATATCAGCCTGCACAATCCGAAGATCAGTTATGAATCTATTGTGGATGCGGCAAAAAAAGTAGGGGCTTATGATTTTATTATGCGTTTGCCCGGGAATTTTGATTATCATGTGCAGGAAAGGGGATCTACGTTATCAGCAGGTCAGGCCCAATTGATCTCTTTTATTAGGGCTTTGGTGCATGATCCGAAGATTTTGATCTTGGATGAAGCGACTTCTTCTATTGATACGGAAACGGAATTGTTGATTCAGCAGGCGATAGAGAACCTGATGGAAGGAAGGACTTCCATTGTGATTGCGCATAGGTTATCGACTATACAGAAATCGGATAAGATTATTGTGCTGGATAAAGGGAAGATTATGGAGATGGGATCTCATCATGAACTGTTGGAGATGGATGGGCATTATAGGAAGCTTTATGAGCTTCAGTTTAACTCGGCTGGGATTTAGGCTGGGGAAAGGTGTAGGGGGAAAGGTGTTGAAGGAAAGTGAAAGGCATAAAAAACGTCATTGCGAGGATCGAAGCAATCTTTCGATTAGTCCAAAGATTGCTTCGTCGTGCCTCCTCGCAATGACGGTATGGTTTCTCGCAATGACGCAGGCCCCCTCGTCAAGAGGATAAAAATATTACAGAGGATTAATTCAACCCTCTTTTTTTCATTAAATGCACTGGGTCAGGATCCGCTCCGCGGAACTTCCTATACATCTCCGCAGGATTTCCAGTTCCACCGCGCTCCAAGATATTACTTCTGAACGAAGCTGCTGTTGCCTGGTCATACAATCCTTTTTCCTTGAACGCTGCAAAAGCATCCGAATCCAACACTTCCGACCAGATATAGCTATAATACCCTGCAGAATAACCTCCTGAGAAGATATGTTGGAAATAATTACTCTTATAACGAGGGATAATCGCATCGATCAACCCGATCTTCGCCATCGCCGATTTCTCAAAATCATTTGCTTTTCCAGTAATTGCTGAAGTTGCGCTGTGGTAGTTCATATCCAAGATAGAAGCTGCTAAATACTCCACCGTAGCAAAACCTTGGTCGAATGTACCTGCTTTATCCATTTTCTCGATCAATGCATCAGGGATAGCTTCTTTAGTCTGGTAGTGTTTTGCATATGTTTTCAACACTTCTGGATCTCCTGCCCAGTTTTCCATGATCTGTGAAGGTAATTCCACGAAATCACGAGGCACAGAAGTACCTGCTAAGCTTTGGTATTTAACATTGGAGAACAAGCCATGCAAGGCATGTCCGAATTCGTGGAACAATGTAGAAGCCTCGTCGAAGGTCAACAATGCAGGTTGATCACCCACTGGTTTTGTAAAGTTACAAACGATAGAGATCACTGGAGCCACACGCTTGCCATCCTTACGGCTTTGGCTTCTGTAAGAAGTCATCCAAGCTCCTGAACGCTTTGATTCGCGTGGGAAGAAATCGGCGTATAACAATCCTAGGTGAGAACCATCTTTATCACGAACCTCATACACTTCCACCTCTGGGTGGTATACAGGAACATTGTTCAATGCTACGAAAGAAATACCCCATAGTTTATTTGCCGTAGAGAAAGCGCCTTCACGCACATCTGCTAAACTGAAATAAGGTTTGATCTCTTCTTCGTTCAATGCAAAACGTTTTTGACGGATCTTCTCTTGGTAATATCTCCAATCGTATGGCGCTACATTAAAGGTATCTTTAGCCGCTGCAATTTCTTTTTGGATATCTGCTGCCTCTAATTTTGCCTTCGCAATAGCTGGTGTCCATAATTTATTCAATAAGCTGTTCACATTTCCAGGGTTTTCTGCCATGGACTCTTCCAATACATAAGCCGCATGTGAACTATATCCCAATAATTTTGCTTTTTCCAAACGGTAGTTCGCAATCTTGATCAAGATGTCATTATTGTCTGTTTCATTGCCGTTGTTTCCACGGTTCTGCATCGCATCCCAAATCTTCTTGCGCAATTCGCGGTTATCCGCATACTGAAGGAAAGGCATTACAGAAGGATTATGCAGGGTAAACAACCATTTACCTTCTTGATTTTTAGCTTTTGCCTCAGCTGCTGCAGCATCTTTCAATGCCTGCGGCAATCCGGCTAAATCTTCTTCCTTGTCAACCACCATTTGGAAAGCATTGGTCTCTGCCAATAAATTCTGACCGAATTGGGTAGTCAACACAGAAAGCTCCGCATTGATTTTTTTCAGTTTCTCTTTATCGCCATCTGAAAGATTAGCTCCCGAACGAATGAAACCTTTATAGGTTTCTTCCAATAATTTCTGATCCTCAGCATCCAATCCTAAGGACTCTTTTTTATCATAAACCGCTTTCACACGTTTGAAAAGAGTTGGATTTAAGCTGATCTCATCACCATGTGCTGATAAAACCGGTGCCAGATCTTTTGCAATCGCCTGAATGGTATCGTTCGTGTTGGCCGAATTCAAATTAAAGAAAACCGTAGATACGCGGTTCAATAATTGACCGGAGTTCTCCAATGCCACCACGGTATTGGCAAAAGTAGGTTCATCAGAAATTTCCAGGATAGAATCGATCTCTGCATTATGGGCTGCTAAAGCTTGTTCGAATGCAGGTCTGAAATGTTCGTCTTTGATTAAATCGAAAGGAGGAACCTCAAAGTTCGTATCGTATTTCGCTAATAATGGATTGTTCAAATCTACTGTTGTTGTTGTTTTTGTCTCGTTGTTACATCCTACGATCATACTTGCTATGATGGCGCAGAAAGGTAAAAAACTTTTTTTATTCATTACTTTCCAGTTTGTTTCAATTTTTGTGCAAAGGTAAAGATATTTTAAAAAGATACCAATTCAACCATTTTTACAAACAAAGTAGTTTTTTATTATTTTTTCTCAACTTTGCTGTAACAAAGTTGACGTATAGGCGTCTAACTTACAAAGTTTTAAAACATGAAAGAATTCTTTTGTTGGTGTGCAGGAGTTCACGGAGAGACGCTGGACAAATATCCACAGGAGCTGAACAAATATATCAGTATCGGTGCGACCATTTTCTTCACCGGATTATTCGCTGCCTTGGCGGGCGGTTATGCGCTTTATTTCGTATTCAGTGGTAGTTCATTTGCGTTATTTTATGCGATGCTATTTGGTATTATCTGGGGATTGGCGATTTTCAACCTAGACCGATACATCGTTCTTAGTATCGACAAAAGCAGATCCGGGGGGATGCAGTTTCTTCAAGCGCTTCCACGTATCCTATTGGCCATTCTGATCGGTATGGTCATTTCAAGACCCTTAGAGCTGAAGATCTTTGACAAAGAGATCAAGGAATACCTTAGGGCGGAATACCTGGTACAACAAAATGCTAAGATTGATACCCTGAACAAAACCTTCGAAAATAAATATCAGGTAGAATATGGTCAGCTGTCTGCCATAAAAAGCCAAGCGGATTCCATGGAATCCAATATCAAGGCCGCTAGACAACAATTGAACCATGAGATCTTCGGCACCAAGACCGATGAGACTTCAGGCGTGTTGGGATTTGGACCTTATGCTAAAATGAAGGAAGCGGAGCTTAATAAACAACAGACTTACCTGGATAGCCTTCGTGCAAGGATACAGCAAAAAGAAACCATGTTATTGCAACGCAAATCTGCCGAGGGAATCATGGACCAAAAAATTCTTTCTGCGAAATCCTTGGATAGCGCGGTCAATGTAGCTGGTTTTGCTGACCGTAACGCCGCTCTGAGCAACCTGCATAAAAAACCGGATGGAACAGTGAATACCTCTACCGAATATGCGGTTATTTTTATTGCGCTATTGTTCATTTTCTTCGAGTGTTTACCGGTATTCGTGAAGTTGATGAGTGGTAGGGATGCCTACGATAATGCCTTAAAAAACCAGAAGGAGATCGATTATTATGAATCGGACACCGAAGTTAGGGTAGAGAAAACTGCCATCGACAAGATCGATGATTATCGGGTGGATGCTTCCATCAAACGAAGGATGGATAAACTTCAACGAGAATTTGCCGAAGAATAACAAATCTTAAAATTTTTCTTATACTTGCTCATCTACTAAACTTAAGCACGATGAGCAAGCGATTTTCTTTATTAGCGCTGGCAATAATAACCATCCTAACCTCCAGCCAAGCACAGGAAAAAAGAGGCCGGATACGAGATTTCGGTATTCAGATAGGTATTTTACCTACCGGACAGCACAATGCCATAACAGATGTTGCTGGTGTTTCGGTTGGCCATAAAACCTTGATCCAAGGCAGTGATATCCGAACCGGCGTAACAGCCATTATCCCCCATCAAGGAAACATATTTCAGGAAAAGGTTCCGGCAGCCGTTTTTGTAGGCAACGGTTTTGGAAAAATGATGGGCATCTCCCAGATCGAAGAACTGGGGAATATTGAAACGCCTATCCTTTTGACAAGCACCCTAAATGCGCCCAAGATAGCCGATGGGCTTATCGATTATATGTTGAATCTGCGGGGAAATGAAAAGGTAAGATCCGTGAATTCGGTGGTCGGCGAGACCAACGATGGCGGATTGAACGACATCCGAGGTCGGCATGTGCAAGCAAAGGATGTACAGGAAGCCTTGGCTTCTGCACAGTCTGGCCCAGTACAAGAAGGAAATATCGGAGCTGGAACCGGAACGGAGTGTCTAGGCTATAAAGGAGGAATTGGAACTGCGAGTAGAAAACTCCCGGAATCAAGAGGTGGATATACGGTCGGTGTATTGGTACAGACCAATTTTGGTGGGGTCTTGGAAATCAACGGAGCCCCAGTTGGTCGCGAATTGCACAATTTTTACATGCAGGAACCCAAAGAAGCCCATAAGGTAGACGGATCCTGTATGATTGTTATTGCTACGGATGCACCCTTATCGGCACGAAACCTAGAACGATTGGCCAAACGATCCTATATAGCTTTTGGAAATGTTGGGTCTTTCTCTTCCAATGGATCGGGGGATTATTCCATCGCCTTCAGTACCCATCAATCTGTTCGGATACCTCATTCATCCGAACAAATAGAAAGAAATGCCCCCGAAGTGGGAAATGATTACATGTCGCCCCTTTTCATGGCGGTATGGGAGGCTACGGAAGAAGCGATTTTGAACTCCATGTTTATGGCAGAGGACATGAAAGGTATCAATGGTAGGACAGTAAAGGCCATCCCTATCCAGGAAACAGTTAAGATCCTAAAAAAATACAACAGCCTTCATCAGGATAAACTTCCCAGGGCGGTAAAGCAATAAGCTTCATAAAAAAGAAATATTGGCGTTATTTTTGAAAAGATGCTATTATGATTGGAATTGTAGGAGGTGTCGGCCCCTTAGCAGGTGTCGATATCGTTAAAAAAATAATAGAGGAAACAGACGCGAGAAGGGATCAAGATCATCTTCCGGTGTTATTATCCTCACAGTCGAACAGGATTCCTGATCGTACGGGCTATCTGGTAGGCGAAGAGATTACAAATCCTGCCCATGCGATTGCTGAAATTGCTTTTGAATTGGAGAAGGCTGGCGCAACAGTGGTGGCCATTCCTTGTAACACCGCGCATTCGCCGAGGATATTTGAAGTGATCCAAGAGGAACTGCACAGTAAAGGGTCAAACATCAAAGTCCTTCATATGGTGGAGGAAACGGCGAAATTCATCAAAGAACATCATAGTGATATTCAAGTCGGAGTACTTTCTACGATTGGAACAAGAAACACCGGCCTATACAAAAATGTCCTGGAAAACTTTGGACTGACCTGTGTGGAGCCCAATGATGAACTCCAACAAAAGGTGCATCAAGCGATCTACGATCAAACCTATGGGATCAAAGCTTATTCCTCACCGGTGACCAACCGAGCACATGATGTGCTGGTAGCCGCCATCAAGGAACTTAAAGCACAGGGAGCCCAAGTAATCATCCTGGGTTGTACAGAACTTCCATTAGCGCTTCGAGAAAAATCATATTCTGGATTACCCGTGATTGACCCAAATAGAATTTTGGCGAGAACACTGATAAAAGAATTAGATGAAAGTAAATTAATTCCATACAGCGATTAAACCTTTTGGTTCAAGAAGGCTCTTAGCTATAGTTGATGCGTTGTAAAGCAGCAAAAAACAAAAACACATCGACATTTAAAATTAAATAACATGAAAATTAAGTTCCTTCAATTGGTTGCAGTCCTTTTTATCGGACTAGGTTTGAGCAGTAATAGCGCAATGGCACAAGAAACAATCGTAAAAGTAAATACAGACATCTTTCCTGCAGCAGAAAAAGGCTATAAGAAAATGGTCATCGAAGTTCCGCATTCAGCGAATGATAAGAAGAAGAAAATCGAGTTCAGCATTGGTAAGATGATGGAAGTGGATGGATGTAATTCTTTTGGTCTGCAAGGGACTTTAGAGACCAAAGATCTTCAAGGTTGGGGATATAACTATTATGTATTCCAAACGAAGGGAGAGATCATCAGTACACAGATGGCTTGTCCTGGATTACCAAAAAGAAATCTTTTTGTATCCAACCAGCCAACTTTGGTAAACTATAATGGAAAAATGCCCATTGTCATCTATGTTCCGGAAGAATATGATGTACAGTTCAAGATTTTCACAGCTGATGATGAGGTATATCGTGCAGCGGAAGTCATGGATAAAAAATAAAGATTTTACATACCTATGAAAAATCCCAAACCCGGACAGTCTATTTGTTCGGGTTTTTTTGTCTATATTTTCTTTCCTATTTAATTTAAGCACACATGGAGTATCCTAGCCTTTCCGAAATTGATAAGATTTATGCCCTTCAGCAGAAAAACACTGCAGAGATAAAGCAATTGCCCGCCTCCAAAAGGGAGCAGCTTCTGCGTAAGCTATTGACCAAAATAAAGGAAGCGGAAAATGAGATCCAAGCAGCCTTGTATCAGGATTTCCATAAGTCTGCCCTGGAATCTACGATCACCGAAATCCTGGCGGTGGAAATGGAACTTAAACATATCATCAAGAACATCGGAAAATGGACAAAGGATAAATCGGTGGGCTGGTCGGCCATGTTTACCAATGTAAAGGCTTACCTTCATTATGAACCCAAAGGGCATGTATTGATTATCACCCCTTGGAATTATCCCTTTCAGCTACCCTTGGTTCATCTGGCGGCTTGTATCGTCGCTGGGAATACCGCCATCCTTAAATTATCCGAATTTTCCCCGCATACTAACCGCATCGTGAAGAAAATTCTGCAAGAAGTATTTCCGGAGGACCATGTTGCTGTGCTGGAGGGAGAAGTGAAAGAAACCACCCATTTATTAAGTCTTCGTTTTGATCATATCCATTTTACGGGCTCCCCTGCGGTGGGCAAGATCATCATGGAAGCAGCAAGCAAGAACCTGACGGATATTACGTTGGAACTTGGCGGAAAATCGCCTGCTGTTTTGGATAGGAACATCAATGTCCGCAGGGTGGTTCAAAACCTGATCTGGGCAAAGTTTGTAAATGCAGGTCAAACCTGTATTGCACCGGATTATGTGCTGGTACCACGGCAATTGAAAAGTGAAATCGAACAGGTGTTCCGAGAGGAGCTGCGGGAAGCTTTTGGAAGAGATGCCATAAACTCTCCCGATTATGCACGAATCATCAATAAAAAACAATTTGATCGCTTGGTCGAAGCATTAACGGATGCGAAGCATTTAGGCGCGCAGGTTATTTCTGGAGGAGCTACAGATGAAAAGGAGCTTTATATCGAACCGACGGTGATTGGACAGGTGGCCATGACCAACTCCTTGATGACGGAAGAGATCTTCGGCCCGATATTTCCCATCGTGTATTATAGCCAAATCGATGAAGCCATAAAATTCATCAATGATAGAGAAAAACCATTGGCACTTTATGTTTTTTCGAATGATGGTATTTTTAATAAGCATGTGATTCGATATACTAGTGCAGGTTCTACTTGCATCAATGATGCGCTGATTCAGATCATGCACCCAAAGCTTCCATTTGGAGGGGTTAATAACTCTGGTATTGGACAATCTACTGGTTGGTATGGATTTAGGGCTTTTTCGCACGAAAGAGCAGTGGCTGATGCAAAAGGATTCCCATTATCGAAAATGTTCTGGTTTCCATATTCGGAAAGAACGCATAAATTCGTTCAGTGGATCCGAAAGATTTTTGGATAAATGCTAACTATCCAAAAATCTTATCCCAAAGGCTTTTCTTGATGCCTACATAATATTCACCATCTTCCTTTTTAAGCGGATACATGCGGATGTAGTTTCCTTGGTTCTCATTGCCCTTACCCGTTCGGATATCAAACCGATGCCTATGGAAGGGACATATCAACTTTTCACCCTCACACCAGCCTTTGGTAAGATCTGCACCCGCATGCGGGCATCTACTTGAAGTAACCGATAATACACCGTCTTGACGAATCAAACACAGTTTCTTTCCAGCAACATGTAATGCTTTTACATAGTTTCTTGTATCATCTATTTTTACAGGTACTTTATGCCAGGTTATTTCGTCTTCCATTTTATTTGAGGATTTAGTAGTGAGTATTTAGTAGTTAGATTTTTTATATAGTTTGATATTGAAATTGTGGCTGTTCCCTATTTTATTCTGAAACTTTTTATGTCACACTGAAACTCTTTATGTCACGCTGAAACTCTTTATGTCATGCAGAGCGTAGTCGAAGCATCTGTACGATTGTGTAAGCTTACTGATGCTTCGACTGCGCTCTGCATGACAAAGCTATTAGAAAATTACCTTTCTACAGGAAATCATTGCCGATCTCTTACAAAGATTAGTATAAAAAATAAGGGGTTGAAATTTCAACCCCTTATTTTTTATACTGTACTACCGTAAATCCTTATACAAATTTCTTTGCATTGATTTTACGTTCGTTTTCTGTCAAGTAGATCTTACGTAGACGCATGCTTTGAGGAGTTACCTCAATGTATTCATCAGCTTGGATATATTCCATACATTCCTCCAAAGAGAACTTAATAGCTGGTGCGATACGTGTATTATCATCAGAACCTGAAGCACGCATATTGGTCAATTGCTTACCTTTTGTAACATTGATCGTTAAATCGTTGTCACGGATATGCTCACCTAAGATCTGACCTTCATAGATATCCACTCCTGGATCTACGAAGAAACGACCACGGTCTTGTAATTTATCGATGGAATAAGCAGTTGTAGAACCTGTATCCAAAGAGATCAATACACCTGCCAAACGTCCAGGGATAGTACCTTTCCAAGGCTCATATCCTTTTAGACGGTGTGCCATTACAGCCTCACCAGCAGTAGCCGTTAATACGTTGTTACGTAATCCGATGATACCACGAGAAGGGATAGAGAATTCCAAGTGCTGCATATCTCCTTTGGTTTCCATCACCAATAACTCCCCTTTACGTTGAGTTACCAATTCGATAACCTTTCCGGATACATCCGCAGGAACATCAACTACAAGCTCTTCAATAGGCTCATGCTTAGCACCATTAACCTCTTTAACGATTACCTGAGGCTGCCCAACCTGTAACTCATAACCTTCACGACGCATCGTCTCGATCAAAACCGATAAGTGAAGAATACCACGGCCATATACCAACCAAGCATCAGGTGATTCTGTAGGAACTACACGCAATGCTAAATTTTTCTCTAATTCTTTTTGTAAACGATCGTAGATGTGACGAGAAGTAACGAATTTACCCTCTTTACCGAAGAAAGGAGAGTTATTGATGGTAAACAACATGTTCATGGTTGGCTCATCAATGTGCATTACTTCTAATTGTTCTGGATTTTCGAAATCAGCGATGGTATCACCAATCTCAAAACCTTCGATACCTACTACCGCAACGATATCCCCTGCATGAACTTCAGAAACTTTCACACGGCCCAATCCTTCAAATAATTGAAGCTCTTTAACACGTGACTTTACGATCTTTCCATCGCGTTTAACCAAAGATACCGGTTGGTTTTCTTTGATGGAACCACGAACAACACGACCAATAGCGATACGTCCTACGAAAGTGGAATAATCTAAAGAAGTTACTTGCATCTGTAAAGTACCTTCTGATACTTTAGGAGCAGGGATATGTTCAATGATCGCGTCTAATAGGGAAGTGAAGTCGGTTGTTGGTTTAGTCCAATCGGTCGACATCCATCCTTGTTTAGAAGAACCATATAATACTGGGAAGTCTAATTGATCTTCGGTAGCACCTAAGCTGAAGAATAGATCGAATACATTTTCGTATACTTCTTCAGGACGACAGTTTTCTTTGTCTACTTTATTTACTACGACGATAGGTTTGATACCCAATCCTAATGCTTTACCAGTCACGAAACGGGTTTGAGGCATTGGACCTTCAAAGGCATCTACCAATAACACGACACCATCAGCCATTTTCAATACACGCTCAACCTCACCACCGAAATCGGCGTGACCTGGCGTATCAATAATGTTGATCTTAGTGTCTTTATATTTTACAGATACGTTTTTGGATACAATCGTAATACCACGCTCACGCTCCAAATCATTATTGTCAAGGATTAACTCACCCGACTCTTCGTTGTCTCTGAATTGGTTAGTATAGTGTAAAATCTTATCAACCAAGGTCGTTTTACCGTGGTCAACGTGCGCGATAATCGCAATGTTTCTAATATTCTGCATTGAGCAATAATGTGTTATAAAAAATAAGAGGTGCAAAGATATATATTTTGCACCTCAATTTTCAGAAATTTTTGTTAATATTTTATTAGGACAGTATTTATTCTTAATTAATTTTCAATTACTTGCGTATTTTCGAAACGTAAATCATTCTGTCAGGAGCAAATCAAAAACTATTTGATAACCCCGAGCTCCTTACCAACTTTGGTAAATGCTGCGATTGCCTTATCCAAATGTGCTTTTTCATGGCCTGCTGAAATCTGTACTCGGATACGGGCTTTACCCTGTGGAACCACTGGATAATAGAATCCGATCACATAAATACCTTCATCCAACATCTTCGAAGCAAATTCTTGCGCTAGCTTGGCATCATACATCATCACAGGAACGATCGGGTGGAAACCTGGTTTGATATCAAAACCAGCTTCGGTCATCTTTTCGCGGAAATAAGTAGTGTTGCTTTCTAATTTATCGCGCAGTTCTGTCGTTTCGCTCAACATATCCAACACCGCCACGGAAGCACCTGCAATCGCCGGAGCTAAAGTATTCGAGAATAGATATGGACGAGAGCGCTGGCGAAGCATATCAATGATCTCTTTATTACCGGAAGTAAAACCACCAGAAGCCCCACCTAATGCCTTGCCTAATGTTCCAGTAATGATATCTACACGATCAATTACATTGAACAATTCATGGGTACCGCGACCTGTTTTTCCGATAAATCCAGAACAGTGCGATTCGTCGATCATCACCAATGCTTCGTATTTATCCGCAAGGTCACAGATCTTATCTAGAGGAGCAACCGATCCATCCATGGAGAAAGCACCATCTGTAACAATGATTTTGTGCCTAGCGCCAGAAGCAGCTTGCAATTGTGCTTCTAAATCAGCCAGATCACAGTTTTTGTAACGGAATCGCTGAGCTTTACACAAACGAACCCCATCAATAATGGAGGCATGGTTCAATTCATCAGAAATAATAGCATCCTCTGCAGAAAGCAAAGGCTCAAAAACACCACCATTGGCATCAAATGCCGCTGCATACAAAATGGTGTCTTCGGTTCCTAAAAACTTGGATAACTTCGCTTCCAGTTCTTTATGAACATCTTGAGTACCACAGATAAATCTTACAGAAGACATGCCATATCCATGCGTATCGATACTTGCCTTTGCAGCTTCGATCACTTTGGGATGGGAGGATAGTCCTAGGTAGTTGTTTGCGCAGAAGTTGATCACTTCCTGTCCTGTACTCACTTTGATATCGGCACCTTGAGGAGTAACAATAATGCGTTCCTCTTTATATAAACCAGCTTCTTTAATTGCTGCCAGTTCTTTTTCTAAAGCGGGCTTTAAGGTTTTATACATATTATTTCAATTTATTAGGCTAAGATAAGTCTTTTTTATCAGTAGCAAGAACGAAAACGATTGCTTCAATTTCAAAAACAACGCCTTTATTACCAATAAAAAAGGGTGAAGATAAATCTCCACCCCCTATTGTCTGTTGTTTACTTATTTTACTTTATCCTTGTCCAAGTCTCTGAGCGACCTAGCATACTGATCCCGATATAACCTCGGATGTCCAATTTGTCGTCTCCCTTAAGGGTCATTTTACAACTGTACGTCTTTCCAGATTTTGGATCATAAATGGTACCATCCACATAGGTTTTGCTTTCTTTTACAAAACCACTCAGGATTTCCAAGCCCTGGATGTTCCTGGATCTCAACTTCGGATCAGGGTTTTTGGCGTCTTTCTTTGCCGAGTCTTTTATCCAGTACAACTTACCATAAAATTTCTCGCCATTTTTTTTATAGATTTCTATCCTTCCTTCTCCACTTGGGTTTTGCCATTTCCCCAAAATTGGATCGCTCTGTGCATATAATGCAACTGTTATAAATAACGCACAAAGTGTCATCAATACCTGTTTCATAACCTTTTTGTTTAAAATTGTAAAGTGAATATACAATAATTTTATATGTTAGCATAATATTATTTTTGTTACCAAAAATTTTCCCTTCTTGTTAAACCCTTTATTGGCATCAATTTTGAACATTTTGTGCAGTCAGACACAACAATTAAGTTATGAGGTTCATTATTAGTCTTTTAGTTACAGGTTTAGTCGTTGCTCTAGCGTCTTGGATTATCCCAGGTGTACAGGTTGCAGGGTTTGGTTGGGCGATTTTGACGGGCTTAGTAATCGGTTTCGTAAATGCCATCGTGGGTGGTATATTACGATTATTCACGTTTCCATTAAATTGGTTGACGTTCGGTTTGGTTTCATTTATCATTACAGTATTGATGATCATGTTATCGGATAAGATCATGGGAACAAAATTTGAGGTAGATGGCTTTATGCCTGCCTTATTCTTTGCGATTGCAGTGGCAGTAATTGAGATGATCATTGGGAAATTGACCAATGATAAGAACTAATATTCAGTAAAGAACAATTAAAAAGAAATTGCTGTTAAACACAGCAGGTTATTAAACCATGTAAAAAAGACTTGTAGGTTTGCCTACAAGTCTTTTTTGATTATTTCCCTTTTTGATTATTTCCTTTTTGGTTTTTTCTTCATTTTGTTCAACCAGATCATTACGCCAGTGACCGGTAGTGAAGTAGCGATCAAACACGAGATAAAATAGAGGAGCTTGGTAAATGGTCCATAGATATCCCCAATATGTAAGGCTTTAATAGACGCAGAAGCTCTTTCGTTAAAGGGCTTTTCCCTGAAGATATCCTTTTCCAGAACCTCACCAGTATATTGATTCAAGGTTAGTTTATCACCTGCAGATGGTGCAAAAAATCCTACCCTATTTTTACTGATGGAAACCGTTCCGGTACTATCCTTGGCAAAATTGATCGTAAGGTCGCCATCATAGGTCAATACCTTATTGGCTGCCAAAATCGTTTCCTCGATGGTCATCGGAGCTTTTCCATCAGCTGGAATAATAGATAATAACGGTTTTTTCTCTTCTTTAGGCGCATCTGGGGATTTATAAGTCCCCCATGTTTTCTGCCATCCCGAACGGTACCAGTCAAAAGACCAGAAAGGCCCGGTTACAGCCATTAAAAACAGAATGATGCAACTATAAAAGCCCAGGGTATTATGGAGGTCATGGTTTACTCGCTTCCAATTGGCTGTCCAACGGATCTTCAAACCATTTCTCCAAGAGCGTATTTTGTTCGGGAACCAGATCACCATACCGGTAATTACTCCCAACAGGAATAATAGGGTTGCCGTTCCTGTGATCCAAGAACCTAGCTTCCGGTTTTCGACTCCTTCGATCAAAGGTTCTTCGATTTCATTGAGTAAGAGCCAACGGTGTAAGCCGAACATCTTCTGCATGAACTCTGCTGTTTTTGTTTTTTCGTCTGCAGGATCGCCGATTATTTCTCCTGAGTAGGGGTTAACGGCAAGTTGGTTGGCACGTGGTCCTCTACCGCCACCTCCGCCAGCTGGTGCAGCAGGTTTTTTCTCCCCTTCTTGAGGTTTTGTGGTCTCAGCAGGTTCGGAAGATTGCTTCGTTCCTCGCAATGATGCGGTAGCCTTGCCTTCGGCGGGTTTTCCTTCGCCTGTCCTTGGTTCGGGTTTTCCTTCGCCAGATTTTCCCTCGCCGGATTTTCCTTCGCCATCTTTTTCCTTTTTGCTATAAAGGATGCTGGTGATTGCATCATCTGCAAAAGGGATCTTGATCCCTACCACTTTACCTTTAACTTCCGGTTTAACCTTGGCCATCAGCTCATCAGCATTCCATTTTTCCCCAGCAGGATCTACCTGATGATAGTTCGATTGTGCCCAAGCACGGATCTCTGTATTATACACATAGATTGTCCCTGTAAGACAAACAATGAAGACAATGATCCCGGAAATCAATCCTCCCCATAGATGGATATCGTTCAGGAATTTTCTGAATTTAATCCAAGTAGATGTTTTTTGTTTTGGTTTACTCATTTTTCTCTTTACTACCACTAGGTGATTAAAACCAAAAATCAGGCGAGCCAACAGCTCACCTGATATGGATTATTTATCTTTTGCTTTACGATTAATAGATACCGATGTAACGGTTTCCTGGTTGATTGATCAATTTAGCTCCAACAGTCATTTCACCAGATTTTCTATTAAAAACATAGATGTTTCCATCTTCACTAACCGGCGTAACAACGATATATACATTGTCCCCTACCAACGCAATATTCTGCATCTGACGGAAATTTAAGGTTGCCTCGTTTGGAATATTATATTTCTTTGCGGTCTTGTTGTTCAAATCAACGCGGGCAATATATCCACCCTCACCTGCAATGTTGTAAATTACGAATCCTATACCATCGCCAACATATTTCCAAGTTTCGATATAGCTATCATTTATACCTAAAGCTTGGTCTAAACTAAATACAAAAGAATTATCGTAATCGTTGGTTGCAGAATTGATCCTCAAGATCTTTGAACCACCAGTGCCTTTTGCTTCTCCAGAAGTTGCTTGATATACATGTCCATCTGTTCCAATATATTGCATCGTAGAACGATAGCCATTAGTATTTGCCCTAGTTTTATCGGTAGTAATCAATTTAGGGTTATCGAATGATGGATAATCTACCACCAATGTTTTTGCAAATGCCTTAGGACTTTTTGTATCTGAAGCAAATTCTGGAAGTCCCTTATCATTAATAGTGAAAGAATTGACATTATGTTTAGAAATGGCAGCACCTATATATGCCTTGTTCCCACTTTTATTAACGATAGGTACATCTATTCGTGATATGTAATATCCCGCTGCAACTTCATCCGGCGATAAAGCCAAATCAAATGTAGCTGTCTTTGTAATTCTTGGATTGTTAAGGTCTAAGGAAATGATATCCGTTTTTGTTGTTCTTTCTTTAAAAACAAAATTTGGAGACGTTCCTGTAGTAACCACTGGGTTTGCGGTTCCACGAACAGCAATCCCTACACCAGGTGCTGCAACTAACCATCTTGGAGCATCACTCACATAATTTTTTGTGTGCACCTCAGCACCATCAGCTTGAAACCTATTTCTTCCTTTAACAATATATTTATTGAAAACACCACCGTCATCTCCTGTATATTGAATGTTATAAAGGTACTTTCCATCCGCAGAAGCCTGAAGTCTAGCCGTACGAGATGACTTAACGCTTGTTCCTTCATCAAAAACCTTCACACTGTAATTTGGATTGATGGCATCCGCTTCGCTGATACTAAACACCTTAGTTCCTCCATCCCCATCTCCAGCTGTAGTCTTCATCAAAGCTCCTGAAACGGTGATCCAACGATCAACATTTTCATCCGGATCCAATACAACATTATCTTTCTGACAACTGCTGAACGTAAGGGAAGTAGCGGCTATACCCAATAGGGCAAATTTTATAAGATTAGTTTTCATCGTAATAATTATATGGTAATACTTAAATTTTATTAATGGAATAATTCAGTTTTAGGTAGAATCCCCTGCCTGGTTTCTGCACCCCAAAATTGTCATAAACCTCTGCATTGAACATGTTCTTCACATCTAAACTGGCAATGATCTTTTTGGAAGGGAACACATAGCTCAGCCCAAGATTCTGGGATACCTGTGTCGGTGTCACGAACCAATCCGAATCAAACCAAACGGTGCTGAATGGTGCTACATAACCAACTGTATAGAACAAGTTCAACTTGGAATTCTTTTGAATCAGGTTATCCAGGTGATAATGCACATTCCCATTCATCGTAAAGAAAGGCTCATTAGGAATCTGTGTATTGTAATAAGGCAATTGTTTACCCGAATTCGGGTCAAACTGCACTTTGTATAAGGAATTGAATTTGGAGAAATTGAAACCTACGGTCAGGTTGTTCTTGTAGTTATAGAACAGCTCACCCTCAAAACCTACGGATTGCGATTTTCCTAAATTCACAAATTTGGTCACTTCGATCTCCTGGTTGTTCATCAACTCATTGGCCTCCGGCATGATCCTATCCTTCACATTTCTCCAGAAAACATTGGTCGCTAAGGAAACTTTATGGTCGTCGAAATCGAATGTTCCCAATCGGAAACCTGCATTGTAGTTATCGCTGATTTCTGGTCGGATATTAGGATTGGACAATACATTATCTTCTGGGCTTCCAAAGGTCTCCGAATCGACCGGCATACGGACAGCGCGTTCTGCAGATGCCAATAGGATGATATTCGGTTTTATGCGGTAAGAACCTGCCAGCCCATAACCCGAGTTGGTCCGGTTATCCTTCATCGTATTTTCTTGAAAGGTAGTTTCGCCATTGTTCACCGTAGCGGTATAGGAAGTGCTACCAATAGATTGCTGGTATAACTTATAGAAAAGGTTAGTGATCAATTTATTGTTGATCGTTTGGGCTTCATAATTGAAGGATACCACATTTTTTGCCAGATCATTTTTGCGGTTCAATCCCACATTGGCAACTGGATATAAACGATCCGAATCTTTCCGATCTACGGTATAGAATACGTGGTTCACCGAAAGCCTATGGCCCGAAACAACATCATAACTCAGATTTGAACGGATGTTTGCCACTTGACGTTTGATGTCGTTCAAGGTTGGACTACCCTGTTGTGCTCCCGAAGAATGCTTGATGGGATTGCCGTTCAGATCTAAACGAATCTGACCATCCCAATTGAATTCATAAGGAACGGTATCTTGAATGGAAGTATTTCTAAAGCTATATACTGCATTTACCGAAAGACCAAGACCAGGCGTTAGTAGATCTTTTTTAACATAGTTCAAGCTCAACACATTGGCGTTCGCATTCGAAGTCCTTCCATAATAAGGTGTTCCCATGGTCTGTCCATGTTGGATCTCCTTGTAGGAATCCGACACATTATAACCCAAGAAGAACGTATCTGCCCATTTAACATCGGTAAATCCAAATTCGAACCTTCCAGAAATGGATCTGTACCCGTCAAAAAATCTTTTCGTACGGTAATACCTTTGTACTACCCCGTCTGGCTGAATATATTTGGAAAACTTGCCCCAGATTTCATAATCGTTATCCGAATTCAGGAAGCTTCCAGAAACTCGTGTTGTAAAACCTGTTTTGGCATGTCTATATAAAGCACTGATATCCGATTGGGTCGTATTGAAGGAACCATAAGAAACAGATGCCGATAAATTATTACTGTTAGTACCTTTTTTGAGCACGATATTGATGGCTCCGCCCAAAAGATCTCCGGTTAAGTGTGCCGGAAGAACCCCTTTGTAAACTTCGATCCGCTCAATCATGGATGGCGGAATATTGTTCAGATTGAAGGAAGATCCATACGTAGAGATCTCAATTCCATCGATAAAGATACCCACCGATCGGCCGGTCATCCCATTCAGGTTATATTGTACCTCCGATCCCAAGCCACCACTCTGACGAACCCTTACCCCTACTGTTTTGTCCAATAATTCATTGGTCTGTATGTTACGGACAGCCGCTTCCTTCGTCTCGATCACATTCACCGCGAAACCTTTGGTTTCAATCTCCCTTTTTACAGTGTTTCTCACCACTCGGATTTCATCAAGACTGATTTCCCCTTTTGGGTCGATGTGGATATGCAGATCGTATTTTGGCTTCTCTACCTTTAGGCTAACTCTTTTGTCTTTTACTTCGATGGAGGTCACCAAAATAGTTTGGTTTCCATAAGGCACCTGTTCCAAAAGGTATTCCCCTTTTTCATTAGAGACGGTTCCGATCGTTGTTCCATCCACTTTTACACTCGCATTGGCTACCGGTTTTCCATCCAGCAGATGAACAATACCTTTAATGTTGGACGTCTGTCCCATCAAGGAACCGGTAATCATTAAAAAGAGAGCAGCGATGTAAAAATGTTTCATTATATCCGATTAATATCTTAGATTTGAACACTCTTTAGAACAAGTCTAAATAAATATCGCTGCAAATGTAGAATTATTCTAAATAGCAAAATGACGCAATCGGAAAAAAAAGCTTCACAATCGGAAATTATCGCACAGGGAAATCCATTTTCAGACAAAAGTTTGTCTGAATTAGGGACTTTCATGTATTTTACCGTGCTGAAGGGGCGACAACGATTCGCTTTTATTTCTCCGATCGAAGGATATCTTAACCTGTTGGTGCATGACCATTCCGCCAATTGCACGTATTCCATTCAAGCTGAAAATTACCTATTACAAGCCGGTGAGAACATCCTAAAGCATGTGAACAAGGGCGATCATTTGGAATTCAAGAGCCTAAGCCCCGATAATATGGTCCTGATGATGTTGGTGCCCTGTGACAAATTACCGGCCTTCCATACCAAATACTTGGAGAACAGAGATCGATTTGAAAAAGGGTTATTGACCAAAGCTGATTCCAGGATCGAACTATCCCTGCAGCAGATTTTTGAACTCTATCAGGAAGATTCCTACCTCAATCAGTTAAAGATCCAAAGTCTATTGCTAGAGATCATCATCCATCAGGTCGAAGGACTTTACGCAGAAAATGAATCCAAGGAACTTATTGTAAATAAAAGCCATTTTGAGAAGATCCAACAGGTCAAAAAGATGATCGATGAGGACCTTTCCAAAAACCATAGTATTGCCGAATTGGCAAAAGCTGTTGGCACCAATGAACAGTATCTTAAAAAATACTTTAAGCAGCATTATGGAAAAACGGTGATGAACTACATTACGGAAGCGAAGATGGAACATGCCAAAAAACTTATCCTAATGGGTAAATATCGGGTTTCGGATGTAGCTCGGATGACCGGATACAAGCATTCCACCCACTTTACCACTGCTTTTAAAAAGTATTTTGGGATCATTCCTAACTCCTTGAAATACACCTTCCTTGTTGCCCATGAAGGCGTTCATGTCCTTCCTGAGATTGCAAGCTTTTTGCATATCCTGTAATCCAGTCGGCGAAATGTATAGTTAAAGATTGTTAAATGCACTGGTTCACGCGGTTAGCTAAATGGAAATGAACTATTTTCGCATGTTAAATATAATTGAATATTAGTATTAATTGACGTATCTTTGTAGGATGTTTTTGAAGAATCATGTATTTAGCCTAATTATCGGCGTATTTTTGTTAACTGGTTTCAGCAGCTGTAAAAGTAAATTCGAGAAAATACGTGCCAGCAACAACATACAAATGAAATATCAGGAAGCGGTGAAATACTACGAAAAAGGTAAGTATTCCAAAGCTTTGACGTTATTTGAGGAGTTGGTTGCACGTTATCGCGGTACAGCAGAAGCTGAAGATCTTTACTACTACACTTCTTATGCGAGTTACCGGTTGAAGGATTATATCTCGGCTAGATACCACTTCAAGCAATTTGCAGACAACTACCCGCACAGTGCTAGAGCAGAAGAAGCTCGTTTCATGTCGGCATATTGTTATTACCTGGAATCTCCACGTTCTAACCTCGATCAAGACAATACCCGCAAAGCTATCGAACAGTTACAATTGTTCGTGAACCTTTATCCGGAATCGGAAAAAGCGAAAGAAGCAGGTGATCTTATCCAGAACCTTCGTGATAAATTGGAGAAAAAAGCCTTTGATAATGCTAAACTGTATTACAACATGGGCCTACCTGATGATTACAGAGCAGCAGTGATTGCGCTGGAAAATGTATTGAAGGAGTATCCAGACACAAAACATGCTGAAGAGATCGAATACCTATTGGTAAAATCCCAATACTTATTTGCAGACAACAGCTATCCTCACCGTCAGGAAGAACGTTTCAACCAGATGTTGGATTACTATGAAACGTTTTCTGAGAACTTCCCAGAAAGCAAGTACAGCAATGAAGTTAAAGGTCTACGCGCTTCTGCGGAACGTAAGATTGCTTCAGCCATCAAATTGATGGAAGCGGATGCAAAAGCAAGAAAGAAACGCGAAGAAGAATTAGGTGTTTCTACTCCAGGAACTGTTCCGGTAGAAACAAATTAAGTAAATCATTTAGTACAATATATTCATTTTAATATGAGCCAAAATAAAAATAATGTTCCTAACTCTACAGTTACTCGTGACTTAAGAGAATTAGACAACACTACGGACAACCTTTACGAGTCTATCGTTATTATCAGCAAACGTGCAAACCAGATTTCTGTTGATATCAAAGAAGAGTTAAATCAGAAGCTATCGGAATTTGCGAGCAGCAATGACAACTTGGAAGAAGTATTCGAAAACCGTGAACAGATCGAGATTTCTAAACACTATGAGCGTATGCCAAAACCTACGTTAGTAGCGATCGATGAGTTCTTACATGATAAAGTTTACTTTAGAAACCCTTCTAAAGAACAAGAATAAGCTGTAGAAGCATGTCTCTAAAGGACAAAAATATTGTAATTGGTATAAGCGGCAGCATTGCCGCTTATAAAATTGCAACCTTGGTCAGGTTACTTCGCAAGGCTGATGCGTCCGTTCAGGTGATCATGACCGAAGAAGCGACGCAGTTCATTACCCCACTTACTTTATCCACTCTATCCAACAATCCTGTTCTGGTCGATTATTATCAGCAAGAAACAGGGGAATGGAATAACCATGTGCATCTTGCAGAGCAAGCTGATCTGATCCTTATCGCACCTGCATCGGCAAATACCATTGCCAAATGTGCACAGGGATTATGTGACAACCTGCTATTGGCGGTTTATCTATCTGCTAAAGGTCCTGTTGCTTTTGCCCCTGCCATGGATTTGGACATGTGGAAACACCCTGCCGTACAACATAACATTTCCTTGTTGAAGAGCTTCGGACATGCTATTGTACCTCCTGGAACCGGCGAATTAGCCAGTGGTTTGGTTGGTGAGGGAAGATTGGCTGAACCGGAGGATATATTTTCCTTTATAGAAGACTACCTGGCTTCAGACAAACCTTTACAAGGAAAGACAGCTTTAGTATCCGCTGGTCCTACTTATGAAGCTATAGACCCTGTACGTTTTATCGGAAATCATTCGTCCGGAAAGATGGGCTATGCGATTGCCAAACAATTGCAACAGCTGGGTGCAGAAGTCACTTTGGTAAGTGGTCCAACCGCTTTACCGACGCCTTCAGATGTAAACCGTATTGACGTGGTTTCCGCGCAACAAATGCTGGAGGCAATGGACTCCAACTTTTCTACAGCAGATATCATTGTGATGAGTGCGGCTGTGGCTGATTATACTCCAGTTGAGGTAGCAGACCAGAAGATCAAGAAGAAAGCCGAAGACTTTGCTATCTCCTTGAAGAAAACTACGGATATTCTGGCGAGCCTAGGCGCTAAGAAAACCAGCTCTCAAACATTGGTCGGCTTTGCCTTAGAAACCAATAATGAATTGGAAAACGCAAAGGATAAATTAGGCAGAAAGAACTTGGATTTCATCGTGTTGAATTCCATGCAGGATAAAGGTGCAGGATTTGCCCACAATACCAACAAGATCACTGTTATTGATCGTGATCTACATGTATCCAACTATGAGCTCAAATCAAAGGATGAGGTTGCAGTGGATATCTGTAAGCTGATCATCGAGCATCAGCTTATGATCAATCAATAAGCCTTTCCCCTTTCTTTTAAAGATTAGCTATCCTGATTTCTTTGGGATAATAGTTATTTACCCGATTGCCTAATACCTTTACCCATCCTAAGGATATTCCTTTATACTTCACTAAGCACCAGCCCTTCATCCCCGCAGGAAACAAAGCCGGATCTAAGGGTTCTTTCCTCAAAAAGTTCTGCGCATCGGCTAATCCAATTTCAGCTGATGAAATGTCTTTTGCCTGCAATACGCTCATGGCCAAATCATGGGATGGAACAAGTTCCTTGCCTAACCATTTACCGATCATGGTTCCCGCATTCTTCAGGTATAGGACCTGCTGTGCTGCTTTTACATAGGCTTCCACAGATTTTGGAAACAGATGAACATTTTCATTATGGATAAAAGAAGCATAATCGTTCGGATTTTCCACCCAATTGACCAATGCTTCCTTTGGAAGTGGAGATTTCTCCATTTTTATCTTCTTCATGGAAAACATCGGTTGGATGCCTTTGAACTTTAGTACAGCTACAAAAAAACCTTCTCCCTTTGTCTTATGCGGGTAGAAACGGTAGCCATAAGCCTGATGCTTGGATGAAAGCGTTTCTTCTACACCCCAAGCTTCTTCCAATGGAATCCTGATCGTTTCAAATTCATATTCTTCATGCAGCCAATCCAGTATCTGTTCGTTCTCTTCCTCGGAGTAAGAGCAGGTCGAATAGACCAATATACCTCCGGTAGAAATACTCGGCATCACATCCGCTAAAATACGTTTCTGACGCTCGCTACAGAGTTTCACATTGGCTTCTGACCATTCGTCTATACTATCTTCGTCCTTTCGGAACATGCCTGAGCCAGAACATGGCGCATCGACCAGGATGAAATCAAAGAAGCCTGGCAGTCTGCGGAAAGAGGAGGGATCGTTATTGGATACCACCGTGTTGGGTAATCCCCAATGCATGAGATTATCGCGAAGGATGTTCACCCGTGTTTTGATGATTTCATTAGCGATTAAGAAGCTATCCGGACTAAAGGAGGCATTTAATAAGGTAGATTTCCCTCCAGGCGCAGCACATAGATCCAAAGCCTTAATGGCCTTATCCCCTAATTTTAAGGTTTCAATGATATGTGCTATGAACATGGAAGAAGCTTCCTGCACATAATAACATCCCGCATGGAACAAGGGATCAAGGGTGAATTTAGGGCGTTCCTTTAGATATTTACCTTCCTCGCACCAAGGCACCTCTCCTGCCATTTCAAAGTCTAAGGATGTTGGTTTGTTAGGATTGAGCCGAATAGAAGTAAGCTTTTCTCCTCGTTCATGGGCATCTAAGAATGCTTTTTCATCAAACAAAGGGTTGGAGCCTAATTTTCTTACGAGGGCATTTGGAAGTAAATTACTCATGCTATTGCTAATAAATTCCCGTAAATTTACAGGAATTATCTAAATCCCTTTTTATATCACATGAAAGAATTTAAAAAATATTATATCATCACGGCTCCACCGGAGGATTTATACCGCGCATTGACCACCGAAATTACGATCAGGCTATGGACCGGAGACCTTGTTGAAATCGACCCCCAAGTAGGTGGTGAATTCTCCATGTGGGATGGCGCCATCCAGGGAAAGTTCCTCGAAATGGAACCTTATAGTAAGATTGTGCAACAATGGTATTTTGGTGAACAAGAGGAAGAATCTATCGTGACCTTCAAACTACATGAACATAAAAAAGGAACGTCATTGGAGGTTAAGCATACGAATATCCCTGATGAAGATTATGAGGATATCGTGGAAGGCTGGAACGAGACCTATGTTGCTTCGCTGATAGATTTTTATGAAGAAGAAGAAGAGGGGTAAGGGTAAGGAAATCTTTGATTTCCTTACTTTGAGTATTTAGTAGTTAGTATTTAGTATTTAGTAGTTAGACCTATGGCGCCCTCCGTCATTGCGAGGAGGTACGAGGAAGCAATCTTTGGATATACAGCCCTTTGTAATGCTGTGATCGAATCTTTGTCATCCTGAACGCAGTCGAAGGATCTTTACGGGTACCACATGTAGATGCTTCGACTCCGCTCAGCATGACATGCGGGAAGATTGCTTCGTTCCTCGCAATGACGGGGCGTTCCTCGCAATAACGAAAGGCCTCCAATGACGCACAAGGCCTCCAATGACGCGTGGGCCGCAATGGCTCGGAAGTCCCGCACACAAAGAAACCCATAAAAACAGAAAGCCCCGTCATCTATCGATAACGGGGCTCCTTTGTAAAATTAGGCGCCGACCTACTCTCCCACCTGTTACGGCAATACCATCGGCTCTGGCGGGCTTAACTTCTCTGTTCGGAATGGGAAGAGGTGGACACCGCCGATATAGGCACCTGAAGATCTTTATGAGATATTGTTCTATGTTCTGTCTGAAATTGACACTGTAGCACGCATGCAGCAGTCTAAATACTAACTACTAGATAGTAGTTACTGAACACGGCATTGACATGTTATTGGAAGAAAGGATCAAAAAAGAGAGAGGACAACAGTACTATCCGCATTGGAAAGCTTCGGGTTATTAGTACCACTCGGCTTTGGTCTCTCAACCTTTACACCTGTGGCCTATCAACGTCGTCATCTCCGACGGCCCTTATGAGGAAGTCTCATCTCGTGGCTAGTTTCGCACTTAGATGCTTTCAGCGCTTATCTATCCCGGACGTAGCTACCCTGCCGTACACCTGGCGGCATAACAGGTTCACCAGCGGTCCGTCCAACCCGGTCCTCTCGTACTAAGGTC
>NZ_PEAZ01000066.1:0-30624 GCF_002734245.1 Sphingobacterium sp. 1.A.4 | reverse complement strand
ATACTGAAGGCGGAGTTCGACCTCTACGCATCACAGGGTGGCCTGAGGGAGACCACCGGAAAGATACGGGAGAACATCAGGGTATACAACAACCTGAGGCCGCACGCGAGCTGTGACTACCTCACCCCTGAACAGGCACACATGAGATCAGGTGCGCTCAGAAAGAGATGGAGACCAAAAAAATATCCAATAGTGAAGAAAGAGTTTGTATAGTACATATAGTATTACCAAATTTGCCTGTATAATCAATTCAGAATTAAACCAATAATCTGTATAGCTATATAAGGACAAGACAGTTTTTATTCGTACTGAAAGTAGGGTGAAAGCATGGTGAAAGTATGCTTTTTGTATGTTTAGTTACTAAAAACATACTTTAACCATATTTAAACCACGATTTCATAGCGAAATCATAGGGTTAGCATACATTTTTCTACATCTTTTGGATCCGTTGCCCAAGAGGTGACCAAGCGAACTACAGCTTCTTCCGATGATCGCTTTTCCCAAACGTAAAATTCAAAATCTTGTTGTAGTCTTTCAATCAGCTCCACAGGCAAAATGGGAAACAGTTGGTTACTTTCTGGTTGGCTGGCAAAAGCATAACCTTTAGCTTCGAAAGCTTTGGCCAATCGCATGGCCTGGGTATTTGCATGCTCTGCAAGTTGAAAATACAGGTTATCGGAAAAAAGGGCTAAAAATTGGGCACCCAATAATCTGCCCTTGGCCATCAGCGCACCCCGCTGTTTTAAGGTATAGGGAAAGCCTTCTGCCAATTCGGGCCTGTTGAATACTAAAGCCTCTCCCAATAGTCCCCCATTTTTGGTCGCTCCAATATAAAAGGCGTCCGTTAATTCAGCTAGATCGGCTAAACTCAAATCATTGTAGGGTGAGGTCAAGGCAACACCTAAACGGGCACCATCTACATACAAGAATAAATTATTGCTTTTGCAATAATCCGCTATCTCTTTAATTTCCTGTTTCTTATAAACGGTTCCCAATTCTGTCGTTTGGGAAAGATAAACCAGTTTCGGTTTCACCATGTGATGATCGGTATGTAAACTAACTACATCATCAATCCCCTGTACCGTGAGCTTGCCTGCAATATTCTTCACCAAGTTTATCTTATGTCCGGTATACTCGATGGCACCTGTTTCGTGCACTTCAATATGCCCTGTATCGGCTGCAATTACCGACTCATAGGGCTTCAATAGATGGCTGATCAATAGTAGGTTGGCTTGGGTACCACCAGCAACAAAAAAAATTTCTGCTTCCGATTTCCCCAAGGCTTCTCGAATTTTATCCTTTGCGGCCTTACTCAGACTATCTTCGCCATAACCAGGCTCCTGGTTAAAATTAGTATCCATCAGGAGCGATAAAATGGCGGGATGAGCACCTTCGCTATAGTCATTCTTAAAGCTTATTCTGTTTTCCATGTCCAAAAATAATAAAAACAAATTAGGCCATATCCATAGAGTGGATACGGCCTAATTCTTTGTATTAATTGAATTTATTAGATCGTCTTATTTGGCAAACATGCCTGCTAAGCTATCTAGAATACTTCCCTTGGTTCCCTTATCATTTTTTTGGTTGAAGAACTCCCCTACCAGATCGCCTAATCCACCGGAAATATTTGGCTGAGTAGACTGGGTATTGGAAGCAGCACCTCCACCTAGAACACTACCGATCAAATCACCTAAACCACCTCCAGAAGCGTTGGTATTGCTGCCACCGCCACCTAAGATGCTACCAAGCAAGTCGCCGATACCACCACCGGAAGAACCAGCACCAGCATCCTGTTGTTTTTTCTTACCAAGGTATCCCATTACCAATGGTGCCAATAAAGCCAAGATACCACCTATCTTACCAATGCTGATACCTGATTTTTCGGATAATGATTCTTTCACATTTTCGGTATTTCTTCCGAACATATGGTTTACGATCTTGTCTTCATCTTCTGTAGGACCATCATTGAACAATCCGGCCAAGTTATCAAAGATTCCTCCGCTATGTTTTGTATCGATTGCATTTTGTATACCTTGTGCCTGTTCAGGGCTTTTCTGCGCATTATAGTTCAATGCAGACATCATCAAAGGAATGGCTGCAGAAACAACCCATTGTGTTTGATTTTTATCAATCCCTAATTTTTGGGAAATACCTTCAACGGCTTGAGAACCAATCCCGCCGGAAATTAAATCTGTAATGTTCATGTTTTAGTTTATTTTTTGTTAATAAATATTACATTTATAAATCAAATATAAAGCCAAATACATATCATGAATAAAACCCGTCTTTTATTTTTTACATGCTGTACATTTTTGTTTACAGCCTGTCAAAACAACCAACAAAAAGAAGAGCCGGCGAACGTTGAAGAGATCAAATTGAATGCAGATATTGCCAAATCTATTTTTTCCTTACCTACCCATTGTTTACAGATCGAATATCCGAATAAATTAGGCCAGGTTATCGGATCGGATGCCGATCTTAAAACCCCAAAATCCTTACGGCCGGTTTTCTATGGCTGTTTTGATTGGCACTCTTCGGTTCATGGCTATTGGTCGATCGTCAAGTTGATGAAAGAATTCCCGGAATTGGATACCGATGGTGCCATTAGGAAGGTATTGAATGCCCATATTACACCGGAAAATGTACAGGTTGAAAAAGCCTTTTTTGAAGATAAGAACAACCTGAATTTTGAAAGGACCTATGGATGGGCATGGTTGTTCAAACTGCAGGAGGAGTTACATACCTGGGAGGATGCCGACGCCAAAAAATGGGAACAAGCCCTACAGCCATTAGTGGATCTTTTGGTACAGCGTTACATGGAATACCTTCCAAAACTGGTCTATCCTATCCGAGCAGGACAACATGATAATTCTGCATTTGGACTATCCCTTTCCTTAGATTATGCTAAAACAGTTAACAATCAGAATTTTATAAAAAGCATATCTGAGAATGCAGAGCGTCTTTACCATCAGGATAAAAACTGTAACCTGGCTTATGAACCTTCCGGATATGATTTCCTATCCCCTTGCTTAGAAGAAGCCTTTCTGATGAGCAAGATCATGGAGAGTTCGGCCTATGATGCTTGGTTGAAGACTTTTATGCCCGAACTTTATGATAGCAGCTTCAAGCTTGAACCTGCCATTGTAAAAGATCGAACCGATGGAAAACTGGTGCATCTGGATGGCTTAAATTACAGTCGTGCTGCCTGTTTGAAAGGTATTGCCTTAAAACTTCCAGCACTAAAACACCTGAACCAAATAGCACATGCGCACGTTGCTTTCTCCATCCCAAATATATCCAAACAGGATGATTATATGGGAACACATTGGCTGGGTACTTTTGCCCTTTATGCGCTATCTATAAAATAAGTGAGCTATCTATAAAATAAGTGAATAGTTATTAAAAAAACGGCAGTAAGTCGTTGACCTACTGCCTATAGAACATGTTATGCATCCAGGGGAACTAATTTATTAGCCTCGAGGCGGACGGCCACCCGCTGGATTTGCGTAAATCCATCCAAACTATGGATAATTGCAGATAGATCTATGCCTCGTTTAGAGAGAGTCGTTAATAGTGCACTGCGAAAGGCAGTTTTACTGCTCCCCCAGTTAGATTGTACTAAATCATTGTTCAATACCACCAATTCTTGGGTACTGTAATGGTGGAACTGCTCCACTAAGTGTTGTTGAAATTCTTTTGTGTTTGACATACAATTCTTGTTTAAAAATTAAACCATCCTTGCATCCAGAAATTTTGGGGTGTTGTTCCTTTTCGTTTATTTTGGTAGGAAACCCGTATTATTTCACCACCGCGGTGTCTACACTCGGTTGGTATTGCTTTTGCAATTCTGAATACTCTACAAAGTTAGTAGATATTATTGGGATTTCAAAAAAATTTTTTTTTTGATTATGGTATGGGTATAAATGCGTCATTGCGAGGAGGCACGACGAAGCAATCTTCCCGTCATTGGGAGGAACGAAGCAATCTATGGACTTTGTCATCCTGAGCATCGTCGAAGGATCTGTACGAGTATGTCATGCTGAGCGAAGTCGAAAGATCTGTACTGGGTACCAAACGTAGATGCTTCGACTTCGCTCAGCATGACATGAAGGAAGATTGCTTCGTTCCTCGCAATGACGAGAAAGGTCAAAAATCTATCATCTATCATCTATCATCTAAAATCCCCCTACTTCTTCTCCGTAAAATAAAACTCCAACGTCTTATCCTCAGACCTTAATTTTAATTCATAGCTTTCCTGAGATTGAATCTTAACCAATTTACCAGTTTCCTCAAAATCCACCTGATCCATATCCTTGGAAGGTTTATGATTACTGCTCATATGTTTATTCAATGCCACCACAATATTACCATTCTGATTATTCAGCACCTTAAACCATCCGAAACCCGCCTTTCTAGCCACTCGTTCACCCGGTTCCATCTGCTCATATCGACCATAATACATATCCCCTGCCTTTGGTTCTTTCAAAAGTGCGGTATATTCCGCAGGAATCGGTTTAGCTGGTTTTAATGAATCATAAGCCATATAGCCAAAGAATCCGACCACAGCCAGCATCATGATATAGCCAAAAATTGTAGGCTTCATGGTATGAGGAGCAGCGGGCACCAATTTTTCTTTTTCCAAAGCAAAGACTTTCATTTCGTTCGTCCATTTACTTTTTGAAATCCTCTTATTCGTAGTGCTATCCAAATAAACTGCTCCTGCTTTCTTGGTATATCCGGTAAAGAAAGCGGTGGCTGTATAATTTCTATAATACACCAAAACCATCGGATTATTACCGTTAACCGGATTTACTAAATGATCTGCAGCAAATGCAGCTTCCTCTAATTGTCTTACTGATATAAACATATTAATGATTTTATGATTCGCTTCCTAAAGGTAAACCACATCAATTGTTTATACTAAGAAAGGCTTTGTTGAATTATATAATTGCGCAAACCAACCCACCCACAGTCCTAATACACAAACACTTATCGATCCTCTTTCAAATAATCCAAAAATTGGGAAGGTGTAAATCCTGTACTCTTTTTAAATGCCTTGCTAAAAATACTATGGGAAGAAAACCCACTTACTTCCGCCAAATAGCTGATTTTATATTGTTCGAATTTAGGTTCGTTTTTGATCTTTTCAATAATATATTTAATCCTTAAGCCATTGATATAATCATTGAAATTCATCTCTTTATAGGTATTGATCAGTTTGGAAAGGGTAATGGTATTCGTTTCCAAGTGGCTCGCCAAATATGAAAGGCTCATTTTAGGATCGGTAAACAATTCTCCTTCCTCAAACAATCGAAGTTTTTCCAAAAGCCTAATACTTCGCTCGTCTGGCTCTATTGGTTCTACAGGTTCTGAAGCATCAATTTCCACTGCAGGTTTTTCTTCCACGCGTATTTCTTTCCTCGGTTCAGTTTTCTCCCGTTCCAGTTTGTCCATGTACTCCTCGATCCTTCTTTTATTCTCTTTATGCATGCGTCTTTGATAAATAACATACACAGTCAAGAGGATAATCAACACCGCAAGCCCGATCAATACATACCGTAAATTTGAATTCACCTTCGTTTTTTCCTGCAGGTCATCCTTCAATTTCCCTACCTCTAGGTTATTGATGATAGAATTCACGAAATTGGATCGTTTGGTATCATTCAAGGCTTCATCCTGCTCCAAAAATATAGCCGAATATTGCTGGGCTTTATCCATATCCCCCAATTCCTTGCTGGAAAGATAGGCATAGCGTAGCGCCTCCATCTCATAGTCGATATAGTCTGCAACCTGGATTTTCTGTCCAACCGCATCCTCGGCAAATTTCAGGGATTGATCATAATCTTTTAACTGATAGTAACTGATGGCCAGGAAAACCTTAGCCATATATTGGAATTCCTTAAAACTGGTCTCTTCCAGGTTCACTATTTTCTGAAAATATGGAATGGCCGTTTTAAAATCCTTTTTGAAAAAATAAAGTTCTCCTTGCACCAATTCCTGCTGAACATCCGTCAGTAAGCTTTCATCCGGAAAATGTTCATCAATGATCCTTCTTGCATTAGCCAAAGCAGATTCTGCTTTGTCGAAAGATTCATTCATTAAATAGCCCCTTGCCAAAAAAACATCTAAAGTGGCTTTGGAAAGAAGAATATAGTTCCGGTCCGTTGCTTCCAGTTTAGATGACTTCAACAGATTATCCAGTTTCGCATTATTCGCTTCCAACTCCTTGATGTAAAGTTCGAATTTCCCGTTCAAGTAATAGAAAAAGGAATATTCGCTCGCTGCTAATATGGGGTCTACCCCTTCTGGAAACTCTTTTATAAAAGGCTGAGCGGCTTCAAAAGCAATTTTGCTTTCCGCATAGTCCTTCTGTCTATAATGGATTTCACCGATGCTGAGCTTGGCCACAAACTGGGAAAAGGGATCATTGTACAAACTGCCTAAGGAATCCAATTTTCTAAAATACGTTAAGGCGGCATCTAGGTCTCCCTCGTTAATTAATCGGTTGGCATGTACCTGATACAAGCTCAACTGCTCTGCAGGAGACCATTTTTTCTTTTCTGCATAGGTCAGATACACATTATTATCGTATTTATCTGCTCTGGAAATCAACTCCTCTAAGGATAGGTTGGCAAGGCTATCATTGGTCTGTGCTGCATGAAGTGTAATGACGGCAAACAGTTGAGTTAAAAGAAAAGAAAATATTAAAATTACGCGTTTAAACATTGTTTCGGCTTGAGTAATAACATGGTATTGCTGTTATTTTCATAAGCCAATATAGTGCCATAATTATTTAAGATTTAATAGGTTTCATTGCCCTCCATATCACTTGCGGCAATTGAAATAAATCGAAGTCATGATTAAATACCAGGTATCGGTTCTCCCATCGATGGGTAAATTTTTCTTTAAACTCCTTTTGGGATTTAAAGAACCGAAAATTAGGCACCTTGTTGGATATGAACTTCATGATCTTCTCTGCAGGAATTTCCGTTACATCTAATCCAGCTAAGGCAACCATCCCAATATTCAGGTATCGGAATCCCTGTTCCTTACCGTAGGTAATCATTTTTAAGATCAGCCCGTCGATGGCCGCACCAGGTGCATCTGCTGTTTTCCGGATCAGGTCATAGGTACATTCTTCCATGGCATAATCGGGGATGATATTCAAGAATGCCACCAAGCGCTGATCCTTATCACGCATCAAGATCATATCATGATCCTTTAAAGCAATTGGACAGAAAGATCCCTGGGAAAACACCATTTCTTTGCGCTCGTAGTGAGCCAACCATTCGTCAGAAACCTGCTTCAACTCGGCTATTAAGGCATCATCGTGAGGGGCGATCTGGATATTGCATTCAAAACCATTCAGCTGCAGGTTGTTCAGGCCATTTCTTAAGGATTTTTTGTCCTTTCCTTCCAAAGTGAACAGTTTAAGATCAACGATCGCTTCCTGCCCGATCAATAATTTCTTTTTCCGATGTTCCTTAAAATAGATCAGGCTGTTCTCCTCAATTCGGTAGTAAATGGCTGTTAAACCCTGTTTCTTACAGAAGGTTTCAAACTCGGTAATAAGCTCTTCCTTATGATGGATCTCGCAGACAGGCTCTTCCAGGACCACAGCATAGTTTTTTACGACCCGGTAGGCCGTAAAACCAGCCGCTAGTTCAGAAAAGAACAGTTCTTTATCCTTTGCCAATTTGAAGTAATCCAAACTGGAAAGACCAAATTTATTCAGGTATTTCTGGGCTAATTCCCGTTCTTCAAATTCATTTCCAGCAATGCGGTATTTCCTTGGTACAATGATAGCATAGATCATCAACAACCAACAAAAGATACCTAAGGTTTTACATATCCAAAGGAATTCCTTGGCGAAGACTGTCTGTGGATCCAGCCCAGTATCGGTATAGAACAGAAAACAGCGAGCGGTATAAATGAAAGCCTCCCGTAGACCAAAAGAATGTCCGAAATGATGTTTATCGATGAAGTAAAAACAAACGATAGCAAAAGAACAGACCGCGAGGAAAACACTGATAAAACTTCCAAACCCCAGTCTTAACCACTTATTAGAGGATTTGATCCGATATTGTCTCTTATGGAAAAGCAGTATCAAAAGGACCATAAACGTAATAACTGCTTCTTCATAATCGAGGGCCTTTCCGAGATGCCCCAACATAGATAGCACACAGAATACGATAGCTACCCAATAGGCCGAACGGTAGCCCTTTATGAGGTAAGCAGAAATGATGACCAAACCCAAGCCGAGCAGAAATACCATCTGTTTAGAGCCATAAATGGCATCCATGGGAACATAGAACCGCTCCAGTTTTAACCTTTCGGTTAATGGTGGTGTTAATACCGAACATAAATTGACCAGACCTAAAAAAAAGATCAATAACGCTGGCCCAATCCTGGTCAATAATTGCTGTCCTCGCCAGGCAAACGCCAAAAGACCTAAAAATAAGGGCAACCAGAATTCAAATATCCGGTACAATAAGGTGATCCCCAAGCCCTCCAATTTCTGGTAACCGTAGTTGGTGAACACATATAACATAGAAAGTTCCACAGCTCCCATCCCCCGCAAGAATGGAGAGACGATCATCAATAAAATAGAAATGGTATAGCCTACGACTGCAGCTTCAAAAGAATGCGAAAGCCCTAGCGCATACATGGCAATATAGGCATGCAATATTCCGCAAGCTTCTATGAGTAGTGAAAACAGGATGCTGAAGCCCAATGATCGCCTATCCAGATTGGCGTGAAAAACCTGATCCACCTGGGCTGTAAAAGTTGGAAAACGGGTCTCTAAAACACTGTAAACACCTTTTTTATTCCTAAAAGACCAATATAGAAAAAAGGCGAACCCCAATAGAACGCCTAATAACAAGATAGATTGCCAAATGGATATATGGCTCTGATTCTTAATATAGGAATAAATAACCACCGGAACAGCGACCATAAAAACGGTGAACATGCCGATGAATCCGTACAAGGCACTTGCTTGGTGGATCTGTAATTTATTGAGGTTTCTTCTACGTAATTGGGAGGTGGTATAAGCCAATGAGCTGATACCGCCAGCTGGAAGGAATACGCTCAAAAAATTCGCTTTAAAAACAGTTCAACAGCAATACTAAAATTGATTTTCAATCCCAAGGAACTAAAACAGGATCGATACATCATACCTTGGGAAAACACATACGCAAAGGTCAACAGCACGCCAATGATCAACCAGGTTTTATCGGCCTGTTCGAGCATTGGACCAATTTCCAATAGTTCCTTTCTTTGTTCTCGAAAAAATATAAAAGCAAATAGGATGATGAGAATAGCTAGAATTTCTTTCCAATAGGATTTTGGGGAGAATTTTCGGATGATAGCTATCAGTTTTTTAACCATAGAATTAATTGAATGTTGATCGATAGGAATAAATTTAAAGAAGCTATATTTTCTAATAATTAAATTACTGTTATCAGTGTTCTTATTCATCAATTCTACGCTAAAAAATTTTGAGCAAACGTTTGATTAGCCCTTCTGTTTTGTTTATCAAAATCACTTACCTATACTTGAAAACCAATTATCATCATAATGAAAAAAACACCTTTAAAATTCATTGGAATAATGCTTTTCCACTTGGCTTTGATAAGCAGTATAAGTTGTTCGAAAACCACGGCAGGAACAGATCCAGCTCCGAACAAACCTTTGCCTGTTGAAGATCCGAAACCAACAACGGTCAGCCATCAAGGAAGCAAGTTCCAGATTCCATTGGCTGGAAATTCCTTTGTGACAAGCCCGGCATCAGGTTATGCAGAAAACATCCATAACCCCAATGGTTTAAAAAACTGGAACAGTGCGAATAGCATCATCAGTACCTATGTGCGGTTTAAAACGGCTGGTAAAATTGTTCTTTCCTTGAATGCAAGAACCTTGAACAGTGGGGAAAGCAGTGAAGCTGAAATCAGCATCAACAATAAGAAAGTAAAAATCAATTTGACGGAATCGACCTTGAAGGAGATCATGGTTGGCGAATTTGATGTACCTGCTGGATACGTTAAAATTGATCTGCAAGGAACCAAGAAATCAGGCAGTAATTTTGGCGAAGTTAGCGAAATGACCATTTCTGGTTCAGCCACAGCGGCAGGTTTGGTCTATTCCAATAAGGCAAGTTTTTACTATTGGGCACGAAGAGGACCTTCCTGTCATTTACAATATACGATTCCAACCACAGAAAGTGTTTCCTATTTTTATTCGGAGGTGATGGTGCCAACTGGTGAAGATGCCCAAGGTTCCTATTTTATGGCCAATGGATTTGCAGAAGGTTATTTCGGATTCCAGGTAAACTCGCCGACCAAACGTAGGATATTGTTTTCGGTTTGGAGCCCTTACAATACCGATAACCCGAACGACATCCCGGCAGACCAACGCATTACTTTGAACAAAAAAGGTAGCGATGTATATACGGGAGAATTTGGAAATGAGGGTTCTGGAGGCCAGAGTTACCTGAAATATAATTGGAAAGCTGGAACGACCTATAGATTCCTTTTAAAAGGGGAGCCAGACGGAACGGGAAAAACCGATTATACGGCTTGGTTCTATACACCAGAAACAGAGAAATGGAATTTGATTGCCAGTTTCAAAAGACCTAAGACAAACACCTATTTAAGGAGTTTCCATAGTTTCCTGGAGAATTTCAATCCTTCCTATGGTCATCAAGGAAGACAGGCCCATTACCAGAACCAATGGGTTAGGACAACTGCAGGTACCTGGTTAAAAGTATCCGAAGCAACATTTACGGTAGACGACACCTACAATAACCAACAAAGGGTTGATGCCATGGGCGGTACCAATGCGAATGGATTCTTTTTGAGGAATTGTGGATTCTTCAATGATTATGTAGCACCCGGCAAGAAATTCAGCTATATGAATCAGAAAACAGCGCCCAGTATAGACTTTACTAAACTCCCTTAATAATGTGAACTGGTTGCCCTAAAAAAGCAGCCAGTTTTTTATTATATTTACCTATATGATACATGTAGCTTGCGCTTTAATAGAAAAGGATCAACAAATATTAATTTGTCAACGATCCGCATCCATGAAACTACCGTTGAAATGGGAGTTTCCGGGTGGAAAACAAGAAGAAGGCGAAAGCCTGGAGGAATGTCTGCTCCGAGAAGTAAAGGAAGAAATCAATTTGGATATTTCGATAGAACAAGCATTGACCAAAGTGGAATACCATTATCCCGACTTTTCCCTAACCTTATATCCTTATGTTTGTAAATTGAAAGCCGGTGAACTGAAGGTGCTGGAACATGAGCAGGTTATTTGGGTTGATCAGACGGAATTGTTCCGGTATGATTGGGCGAATGCCGATCTTCCGGTGATCGAAGAATATATACGAACAAGGAGGTAAAATTTACCTCCTTGTTACTATTCAATTTCAATTTTAGATTAATTGTCTCAACGCTAATTCGTAAGCCCTGGAAGAAAGATGGGTCTTTCCATCTCCCCCCTGCTCCTTGATCTTCTGTAAGGCATTTCCAATCACTTCAGAAACATCGTTAAATAGGGATTCATCCGAAATCTCCACATTGGGTTGCATCAGGAACGCAAATACACGAGCCATACCACAGTTGGCAATAAAATCGGGGATAACAGCCACATGGTTGTCGGCATATTCCATCACCGGACCATAAAAGATCTCACGGTCGGCAAAAGGGACATTGGCTCCAGAAGCGATTACTTCCAATCCGTTTTCAACCAGCTGATTGATCTGCTCTTTAGATACCAATCGAGAAGCTGCAGCTGGAATGAAGATTTCTGCCCCAGTAGTCCAAACTTTATCATTGATCTCTTCGAAAGGAATTAATTGGTCTGCCCTAAGCGCATTCCCATCTCTATTTAAGAAAAGGGACGTAATTTCCGCTTCTGTAAAACCTTCCGGGTTCAATAAGCCACCAACACGGTCAATGATTCCCACCACCTTAACGCCTAGTTTGCTCAGGTAAAAAGCAGCGGCAGCGGCTACATTCCCCCATCCTTGGATGATGGCACGTTTGCCAGCGATTTCTCCATCAAATAAACGGTAATAATGTTTTACAGATTCGGATACTCCCCAACCGGTAATCATATCGGCAATCTTGTATTTACGTTTTAAATCGGGGCTAAAATTATTATCATCCAAGACTTTGGAAACACCGTATCTTAATTGGCCAATTTGATGGATTCTACCGTTCTCACGTACATCAAAATGTCCATTCAACACCCCTTCTTGCGGGTGCCAAAGACCATATTGTTCGGTGATCGGAATCACATCATGGATTTCATCGATATTCAGGTCACCACCTGTTCCGTAATAGTTTTTCAAAAGCGGGGTCACCACCTTGAACCAACGGTTCAACACATCCTGTTTTCTAGGGTCGGAAGGGTCAAAATTGATTCCTGATTTGGCACCGCCAATAGCCGGACCTGAAACAGTAAATTTAACCTCCATCGTCTTTGCCAAGGAAACTACTTCATTCTTGTCCAAGCCTTTACGCATACGGGTACCACCTCCGGCAGCTCCACCGCGTAAAGAATTGATCACTACCCAGCCTTCAGCTTCGGTTTCCGTGTCTTTCCACTCGAATACGATCTCCGGTTGTTTCTCTTCAAAGGTCTGCAATAAGCCCTTCATAATAGTTTGATTCATTTTAATAATTGCCTATAAATTTCCTCTTAGCTCCTGCTCTCTTTCAATCGCCTCAAAAAGGGCTTTGAAGTTACCTGCTCCAAAACTTTGAGCGCCTTTACGTTGAATAATTTCAAAAAATAAAGTAGGACGGTCTTCTACAGGTTTGGTGAAGATCTGTAATAGATAACCTTCTTCGTCGCGGTCAACCAATATTCCTAGATCTTGAATGATCTTGATCTCTTCATCGATTTCCCCTACGCGATCAGGTAGCATATCGTAGTAAGCTTCTGGTGGAGCACCTAGAAATTCTACTCCTCTGGAACGAAGCTCCTTTACGGTTTTCACAATATCGTGTGTGATCAAGGCAGCGTGTTGAACGCCCTCGCCTTCATAGAACTCCAAATATTCTTCGATCTGGGATTTTTTCTTTCCTTCGGCCGGCTCGTTGATCGGAAATTTCACATAGCCATTTCCGTTGCTCATCACCTTACTCATCAAAGCAGAATATTCTGTGTTGATCTGCTTATCATCAAAAGAAAGTACATTGACAAAGCCCATCACATCCTGGTACCATTTAACGGTTTCGTCCATACGATCCCAGCCCACATTACCTACACAGTGGTCTACGTATTCCAAACCGGTTGTTGTTGGATTATAATCACTTTTCCAAGCTACGAATCCAGGCATAAATGCGCCGGTATAGTTCTTACGTTCCACAAATAAGTGAACAGTTTCTCCATAGGTATAAATACCAGCCGTTCTCACTTCGCCAAACTCATCCGTCATTACCTGTAATTCCTGGTAAGGTTTCGCGCCTCTTTTCACGGTTTCTTCAAAGGATTTTTGGGCATCATCTACCCAAAGAGCCAAAACTTTTACCCCATCACCATGTTTTTTCACATGTTCAGAAATGGGATGGTCTGATTTAAGGGCCGTAGTCAACATAATACGGATCTTTCCTTGTTTCACAACGTAAGAAGCTCTATCGCGAACGCCAGTTTCTGGTCCGGCATAAGCCTCTGATTGAAAACCAAATGCGGTTTTATAATAATGGGCAGCTTGTTTGGCATTTCCCACGTAGAACTCGATGTAATCAGTTCCATTGATCGGTAAAAAATCTTGCGCTTTAGCAATCTTTTCTGCGAATGTCTGTGTCATATCTTTTTTATAAAGTGGTTTACGAATTAATCCAAGAAATATAATAGTCAGGATCCTCAATAGCCAAAGCTTCTTCCGTCATCATCAATGGACGGAAAGGATCGATCATGACGGCCAGTTCTTCGGTTTTGGTTTGGCCTATACTTTTTTCTACTGTTCCAGGGTGTGGTCCGTGCGGAATTCCACCTGGATGTAGGGTAATCTGTCCTCTTTCCACCGATTTACGGCTCATGAAATCCCCATCCACATAATAAAGGACTTCATCGGAGTCCACATTGCTGTGGTTATAGGGTGCAGGAACAGAATCAGGGTGGTAATCGTACATTCTAGGGCAGAAACTACATAGGACGAAGCTGTTTGTTTCAAAGGTTTGATGTACAGGAGGTGGTTGGTGCAACATACCGGTAATCGGCATGAAATCATGGATAGAAAAAGCCCATGGGTAATGATATCCATCCCAACCAATGAAATCAAATGGATGGGTGGCATAGACGTAAGGATAAATCAATCCCTGTTTTTTGATCTTTACCTCAAAATCACCTGTTTCATCGTAGGTCTTCAGATTGGAAGGACGAACGATATCACGCTCACAGAATGGAGCATGCTCCATCAATTGCCCATGTTCATTGCGGTATCTTTTTGGGGTTTTGATGGGTTCAAAGGATTCAACAATGAATAGGCGATTATCTTTAGTATCAAATTCAATCTGATAGATGGTACCCCTTGGGATCACGATATAATCGCCATATTTAAAAGGGATCTCCCCGTATCCAGACTTCAATTTACCGGTACCTTCATGGATGAAAATAATCTCATCTGCCTGGCTGTTCTTGTAAAAATAATCGGTCATGGATTCCTGTGGAGCGGCCAAGGAAATATGAAGGTCTGAATTGACCAGCACCGGCACGCGGCTCTCCAGGTAATCTGCGGTTGGCTTAACCTGAAACCCTCTTAAACTGGTATGTTTTAAATGCTTTTCACGTGCTATTTTAGGCGAAACATCATAAGGTTCGCGAATTTCTTTTACTAGGGTTGGTGGATGGCAATGGTACACCAAGGAATAGACACTTGAAAATCCATGCGTAGAAACGAGTTCTTCTGCATATAAATTACCGTCAGGCTTCCTGAAAACAGTATGTCTTTTTGAAGGGATTTCTCCCAATTGATGATAGATTGGCATAATTTAATTTTTATTATAAATGGAAAAGGGACTAACCTTGCGAGCTAATCAATGATGGAAATAATAAAATTAGGGTATTAGTATTGAGCAAAAACAACCTCTGCCAATAGTGCTTTCGCAAATGGCATCAATCCTAGGCTATATATCCTATGTGATTTTTTAAAGTTGTTCATAATTGGGACTTATGACTCAAATATAAGTTTTATAATCTTATCTTTACAGAGATTTCGAAAAAATATTTGACCATATTTAATATATTTTCTTGGAAATCCTTTTTTAAATTAACCAAATAAACATATTCGTGCAGTAATATTGCCAATTAAATGAAGATTGTAACTTATCGTGAGAATCAGGCTGAAAAATTAGGTCTTGTTGTAAAACATAAAATATACCCCTGTCTTTCTTTAGACCCAAACCTTCCCAGCAGCCTTTTGGAATTATTAAAACAAGGTGATGAAGGCCTTGATCCCTTAAAACTTTATCAAGAACGTATTGAACTGGGAGAATTCCAGGAATTAGGAATTCTTTTGGAAGAAGCTGAATTATTAGCTCCACTACCCAACCCTCCCTCCTTTCGGGATGCTTATGCTTTCCGGCAGCATGTGGCCACTTCCAGGGCGAACAGAGGCTTGGAGATGATCCCAGAATTCGATCAGTTTCCGGTGTTCTATTTTTCCAATCACCAGGCTATTCAAGGCCCAGGAAAGGTGTATGGCATGCCAAGGCATTTCGAGCACCTCGATTTTGAATTGGAGGTAGCCATTGTAATCAATAAAACGGGAAGAAATATTAAGGCGTCTGAAGCTGATGAATACATAGGCGGCTTTATGATTTTGAATGATGTCAGTGCCCGAACCCTTCAGATGGAGGAAATGAAGTTGAACTTAGGGCCGGCCAAAGGAAAGGACTTTACGAGTGCATTTGGACCCTATTTTGTGACCAAAGATGAATTGATTGGTTTTCTTAGAGATCCTAAGGAAGGGCATGTGGGAAACACCTACAACCTGAACATGACCTGCAAGGTGAATGGCACTTTACTATCCGCTGGTAACCTTTCGGATATGGATTGGACTTTCGCCGAAATCATCGAACGGGTTTCCTATGGGGTTACCCTTTATCCAGGTGACATCATAGGCTCAGGTACTGTTGGTACAGGCTGTTTATTGGAACTGAACGGAACCGGAAAAAGAAGCAATCCGGATTATCAGGAGCAATGGCTGAATCCGGGTGATATCGTAGAGATGGAAGTTACCGGATTAGGTGTGTTGATCAATGAAATGGTCTTGACAGAAGAATAATTGTAAAATCACATATAAAAAAAGATATATGCTATTTAATGAAATGAAAACCTTTGATCGTGAAAATCATGGTCCCATTTTCGATAGTCTGATAAAATATGCTGTTGCGCCGAGACCTATATGTTTTGCAAGTACGGTAGATAAGGATGGAAATCCGAACCTGAGCCCATTCAGTTATTTTAATTTTATGTCTACTGAACCTCCTATCTGTGTATTTTCTCCATTGACGCGGATGCGGGATGGAAAAGATAAGCATACCTTGAGCAATATCAAGGGAGTGCCAGAGGTGGTAATCAATATCGTGAATTATCCGATGGTTCAGCAGCAATCTCTTGCCAGCACAGAATACGATAAAGGGGTCAATGAATTTGAGAAAAGTGGCTTTACGCCGTTGAAATCCCAGCATATCAAACCAGCACGCGTAGCGGAATCGCCGGTACAGTTGGAGTGTAAGGTGCGTGAAGTCATCAATCTGAGTCCAAATGGTGGTGCTGGAAACTTGGTGATTGCGGAGATCATCTGCATGCACATCAACGCCAACCTTTTGGATGAGGATAATAATATGGATCAGGCCGCATTGGATCTGGTTGCACGCTTAGGCGGGAATTGGTATTGCCGCGTAACGGAGGAAAACCTGTTTGAAGTTCCAAAACCATTACGAAAATTGGGTATTGGTGTCGATCAATTACCGGAACATATTAGACAGTCGAGTATCTTAACGGGAAATCATCTGGGCCTATTGGCAAATGTGGAGTCCATTCCTGAAAAGACAAACGAATTGGAATCAGATGCGCATATCAGTTCGCTTCTGGAGATGTGGTCTTCCGATGAAACCCAATTGCGAAATGAGCTTCATCGTTATGCCGCTGAAGTTTTACTGGAAGAAGATGTAGAACGCGCTTGGCAGATTCTATTATTGAGCTAAGGTTTTTATTAAGCTAATTCCAGATTGATGGGTTGCGTTTCTGCTAAATGCAATCCATCTTGAACCAATTTTTCCAGTTCGGGATTGTCCTTTACACGTTGTTCTAAGGCTTGTTTCACAAAAACTCCCAATTCATTGAATTCAAAATGTATGGTCAACTCGTAAAGTTCCACTAGAGCCAACCAATCTTCCGGAAAGGAGATTTTCACCTCTTCATATAATTCGAATAAGGTAGACTCTTGGGGATTACCTTCTCTGATACTTCTTAATAACCTGTAGATCTCATTTAATCGCTCTGCTTGAGGTTCTGCCTTCGCTTTCTCCGTTTTAAGTTCGGTGACTTTTACTTCTGGCTCGTAGGCAAACTTATCCGCAGCTCCTGCAAATACAGAGGTAATCTCTTCCCCTACCGCCATATCATAAGTTCCCCAAGCTGGCTCGAACAAGACTTGGCCTGTTGGTTCATGGATTACTTTACAATGTTCAAAACTGATCAGAATTAATTTATTGTCTTTAAAAAGCAGTGATTTCACCACGCCATTGACCAAAATTCCAGATTTGAAATATAAGGTAGCTGCATCATCCTGAACAATGCCCATTGATCCAAGCTCATCAAGCGTGCAATCTTCTAAAGGCTTTTTCTGCTTCAACAGGCTTCCTACGGGTGAACTGAATCCTTCAGCGTGGTAAGTCTTTCCGTGTCCATCCAATTGTTTTCCATCAAAGGCCAAGGCCGTAGGGCCATCTGTTTTAACTGCAATTAGCTCCTCAGCATCTAAAAATGGCACAAATCTTCCTGAAACTTGGATTCCTGAACTGTATTGAACTGTACAGATATTTTCGCTTCCGATCGCCCGTTCCAATCCGAGTTTTCCCCCGATTTTAAAAGCCATACCAGCTGCAAATTCATCAAGCACTTCATAGGCCTTATGGAAATCCTTGGTTACAAAAAGTTGAGGCTGAGGTTTGGTAATGTCGTAACTATAATTGATGGCATCCAAACTATATGGCAGTTTTAAAACATCGGGCTGAAGACACGTAGCACTTTCACCGATGGATGAAAGCAAACCTGCCCCATAAATCTTATAATCATCAACAGAGCCTATTAATCCGTATTCTACCGTCCACCAATGCAAGCGGCTCAATAAGGTCATTTCGGAGGGTTCGCCCATGTTCGAAAGAACTTGATCCAAATGCTGTGTGGCTTGTTCGATCTCGGCCTCTGTGGCTTCTTCACTCTCCTTCAGAATGGAGAGGTTTCGAATTGCTTCATATACTTCAAAATCTTTGGCTGAGCTGATGGCTTTCGAACCAATCTCCCCAAAATATTGCAGATAGGCTGCATATTCCGGTTCGCCAATAATAGGTGCATGGCCAGATGATTCATGAATGATATCTGGTGCAGGGGTATAGGTAATATGGTCAATCTGACGGATATCTGCTGCGATGACCAAAACATAATTGGCTTGGAATTCCATAAAAGCTGCAGGAGGAATAAAACCATCTACCGTGACAGCTCCCCAGCCTATTTTTTTCAAACTATCATTCATCAGTTGCAGATCTGGAATCCGCTCGATGGATAATCCGGCAATTTTTAATCCTGGGATATAAGGGTAATAAGCAACGTCCTTTAAATAGGCATAATTCTGCCGCATCACATACCTCCAAATCGCTTGATCTATAAAACTGTATCGGCTATAATTCTGTTCTACAACATATCTTGATAGATGTTTTGGGAGCTTCTCAAGTACTGGATTATTATAGGTTTTCATTCGTTATCCGTTTAAACAAACATAAAAAAATTTAACCGCACAAGCCAAAAAATAATTATAAAACCATTTTTTTACTGCTTAAAGCGTATTCATTTCATTTTCCTACTTTTGCAAAACTTCTTCAGTTTATTAATTGTTATCCTGAACGAGTATTTGCTTCAAGCAGCAAATAAATTATGTTATTATGGAGGAAAATCTCAGACTATTTGATCTGGCTTTTAGACAGCCGGATCTATACCCAAATCTTTCCATCATGTCGCGTAAAGTGGCTGGAGAATGGAAAAATATCGCATCAACAGACTTCATTCAAGAGGTAAACAATCTTTCCAGAGGATTGGTTGAACTTGGGGTAAAACCAAATGAAAAAGTTGGACTGATTGCTGACTCCAGTTTGGAATGGCATATCATCGATTTTGCAATCCAACAGATCGGTGCAGTAGTGGTGGCTATCTACCCCAACATCACCGATACCGATTATCAGTTCATTATCAATGATGCCGAGATCAAACTCTGTATCGTAAGCAATAAAGGGTTATATAAACGTCTAGAAGCCATTAGGGAATCTGTTTATACCTTAAAGTATATCTTCTGTATTGAGGAACATCCTGAGGTGAGGAATTGGCAAGAGATATTTAAGGTTGGGCAACAGGTACCAATGGCAAAAATTGAGGAACTCCGAAATCAGGTTCAATCCTCCGATCTGGCTACCTTGATTTACACCTCAGGTACGACGGGTAAACCTAAAGGCGTTATGCTTACCCATAGGAATATTATTTCCAATGTAGAAGCTGCACGTGAAATAACCCCCTGCCAGGCATATGATCGCGCCTTAACCTTCCTTCCTCCCTGCCATGCCTACGAAAGGATGGTTATTTATACCTACATGTATATCGGTATCACCATACATTTTGCGGAATCCTTAGATAAGATCGGACAGAATATCACGGAAGTGAAGCCGCATATTATGACGGCTGTACCGCGTATCTTGGAAAAGGTCTACGAGAAAATCATGAAAGCAGGGTTGGATTTAACCGGTTTTAAACGCAAGATATTTGATTGGGCAGTTGAAATAGCGGAACAATATGATCCGAATCCGGAAAACAGGTCGTTTGCTTATAACCTCAAACTTGGCGTGGCCAAACGTTTGGTATTGGATAAATGGTACCAGGCGCTTGGCGGGCATTTGAAAACAGTAGCATCAGGAAGTGCGTCGTTACAGGCCAAATTGGCCCGTGTATTTCTCGCTGCCGGAATTCCTTTGTATGAAGGATACGGTATGACCGAAGCTTCACCCCTGATTTCTGTAAACCACTACATCAAAGGTATACGGATCGGTACGGTAGGTCCAGCAGTAAAATATGTGGAGATCAAATTGGCAGAGGATGGTGAGATTCTGGTGAAAGGTCCGAATGTAATGCAGGGATATTATAAAAATCCGGAAGAAACGAAGAAAACCATTATCGATGGTTGGTTGCATACAGGCGACATTGGAATTTGGGAAGATGAGATTTTCTTGAAAATCATCGACCGTAAAAAGGAAATGTTCAAGATCTCTGGTGGGAAGTATGTAATCCCACAGCCTATCGAAAAGAAATTATTGGAATCCAATTTTATTGAACAGGCGATGGTAATCGGTGATGGACAGAAATTCGCATCGGCTTATATCGTTCCGAATTATGCCCATTTACAGGATTGGACTAAAACGGAAGCTCCTGAATTGAAAAATCTTCCAAAAATAGAGTTTCTGAAACAGCCTCAGGTATTGAGAAAGATCAATAAGGAAGTTCAAATGGCGAACCAACATTTTGGTAATTGGGAACAGATCAAAAAGCCGATTATTTTAGCAAACGAATTTACGATTGAGGATGGAGAATTGACCCCTACCCTTAAAATGAAGCGTAAAGTTATCCTAGAAAAGTACAGGAAGGAATTTGAGGAGCTGTACCATACAGAAGCCTAAAGCTTAACCTATATTTAATGGTTATATAATCCTTTCTTGATATACATCAATGGATTTCTATGGTGATAAGGTTATTTTTGTTTTATTAAAACAAGAACAAAACATCCATAGAAATCCATCGTTATTAAGATATGAAACCTCAATTTATAGAAATTCCTCTAGTAAAAAACGAAGAACAACATCGATTTGAATTAACCTTTGAAGGCCACATTGCTTTTATTGATTATAAAGAAACGTCAAGCACTGTTGCATTGATCCATACCGAAGCACCAGCAGCATTGTCAGGAACTGGTGCAGCTGCTGCATTGGTGGAGAAAACCCTGCAACATATCAAGGAAGCTGGAAAAACGGTATCTCCTTACTGTCCATATGTTTATGCTTTTATCAAAAAGAATCCAGTATGGAGATCCTTGGTATCGGAAAGATTTCCGAAGTATAAGGAATTGATGGAAGAAAATTCCTAATCTTTTGAATTAGCTGTATAATCCCTGTGACGAAAATCACTTTTCAGGATGACGAGGGAAACACAAATCTCAAGTTAAATTTCCTTACATTTGTTTAACGATTGATTTATTATGTTTTCTAAAGCGTGTGAGCATGGATTGAAGGCAATGATCTATATTGCCAGTAAATCCATGGAAGGTGAGCGAGTTAAAATAGGTGAGGTTGCTGAGCATTCAGGAACACCAGAAGCTTTTACGGCAAAGGTGTTGAGTACCTTGTCGCGCCATGAATTACTGCATTCCATCAAAGGACCTTACGGCGGATTTGAAATGGATCAACAGCAGATGCATCAGGTTCGCCTAGCAGATATAGTGTCTGCCATCGATGGCGACAAGCTATTTGAAGGTTGTGCCTTAGGATTAACTACCTGCAATGAAGATAAACCCTGCCCCATGCACAACAGCTTTGTGCAGATTCGTACCGATCTTAAAAGCATGATGGAATCAACCAGTATCTATGATTTAGCAACCGGATTAATCTCCGGTGAAAGCATCCTAATTCGTTAAAGAACATGAAACCAGATATTCAGCATTTAGATGATATAAAGATCCTCGTAGACAAGTTTTACGATCGTATCCAACGTGATGAATTATTGGGACCGATTTTTAATGGGATTATTCAGAACCGTTGGCCAGAACATTTGGAAAAAATGTACCGCTTTTGGCAAACGGTGCTTTTAGAGGAGCATACGTATTATGGTAGCCCCTTTCCCCCACATGCTAAAATGCCTATCAATAAAACTCATTTTGACCATTGGATAGGTTTGTTCTCCAAAACGGTTGATGAACTTTACGAAGGCGAAAAAGCCGAGAAAGCCAAATGGCAAGGCGAAAGAATGGCGAGCATGTTCCAGTTCAAGATCGCCTATTACCAAGAAAACAATTTCAAACCTTTGACTTAAGGAGATTTATTTCTTTTTTGGTACCCATTCCTTGAAAAAAGCCAACACCTTACTTTCATCATAGCTTGCTCCACTTTCAAGATTTCCACTCTCACGAACGGTAAGCACCTTCCCTGTTGCATCCATCACAATAAAGAATGGATAACCAAATTCTTTTCCCTTTCCAGGCGCATATTTATTGAAAACCGCTTCGTTCTTGTTTTCTGGGGAGTAATTCAAATGATAGTATACATAATTGTCTTTGATCAAATCCGCAACTGATTTTGTTTGATGGATGTAATCATTAAATCTCAAACACCATACGCACCAATTTCCACCAGCTTGAATCACAATATTCTTTTTCTCTTTCTTCGCCTTAGCAATCAATCCATCAATATCCTTTTGCGCATCTGCTTTCGGATCATAAGGCTTTTCCTGAGCTACATCCTTCTCAACGGGTTTCTCTTGGGCATTAATCGCAACAGTTGGAATTACAACTGCCAATAAACATATTCCTAATAGCCCTATTAATTTCTTTCTCATGGTAAACTCATTTTTTTATTTCCAAAAACTAATTTACACATTCTTCCTTAAATTTGGCCCAGTTTAACAGCCCTTAACAAAGCCGTATGTACTATTCCAACTTCCTTTTACTCCACTCCTATTTCCGTTGGATAGTTATCATCGCTTTAATTTATCAAATGATATGGATATACCTAGGGCATCGAAACCAGAAGCCTTTTACGAAATCCGATCAGCGCATATTAATTATCCTATGCATGATCTTCAATATACAACTGCTTTTGGGCTGGATGCTCTATCTTCAAAGTCCAATGGTAGCTTATTTTTTCAAGGAAATACCAAAGTCTATCAAGCTTAGGGAAGTTCGGTTTTTCGGATTGGAGCATGTAACCATGATGAGTATCTCGATCGTCTGGATGAATATATGCTCATTTCAGATTAAAAAATACATCGATAGCAAGAAAGGGTTCAGCTTTTTGTGGAAACGCTATATCTGGATCTGTCTATTTATCCTTGCTTCCATCCCATGGTCTTTCTCCCCTTTAACCAGCAGACCAAATTGGCGATAGAAAATAGTTGATAAACTGAAAAACAGAGGTTAAAAGGATTATCCCCAACACGATATACTTAAACACACGTTCGGAAGTTCTTTTCAAGATCAGTTTCCCAAGATAACTCCCCAATATACTCACGATGATCAGAAAAGGGATCAACACGATGTATTCCTTCGGAAAATACCCTTGGGAAACATAGATAACGGCTCTACTAAAATCCACCCCTAAATCAATAAGTGAAGAAGTGGCAATAAATATATCCTTCGGCAAGTTGAACGCCGCTAAGGTAATCCCTCTTATCGCCCCGCCGGTTCCTACCAATCCGGCGAAAAAACCAGAAATCATCCCTCCTAGATAAAGATTCTTGTTTGTCTGGGCCAATGGCTTATTGAACCGGAATAGCAAAAAAATAGCCAATGCAGCTATAAGGATATTCATCCCCAATTCCATTTCCTTAACCGGAACATATTTGGTCAATAAGGCACCAATGATCACAAACAACACCGCTGGTATTCCCAATTTGATCGCGATATCCTTATTGATACCTTTTCGAAAAAGGGTAATCTTAGAGATATTACTAAAAACATGAAATACCGCTGTAATACTTAATACCGCTTTAAAATCAAAGAACAAAGAGGACGTTGGCACAAACAGAATGGAAGATCCAAAACCCGATACCGTACCGATAATTTCGGTGATCAACGCCAGAATCAGAAAGATCAGGTATTTCTCCATATGCTAATAAAATCCATGCGGCAAAGATAGCATATGTTCTCTGCAGTGATTTTCGATTTACCGAAAATCAATAGATAAAATCAGCTGCTATCGCCATCCACCACCCAACGAGCGGTATAGATTCACATAAGATTCCAAATGTTCCTGTCTTAATTCCACCAAGCCCAGATCAGAGTTCAATGCATTACTTTGGGCCGTAATAACCTCAAGATAGGTCGCATATCCACCCTTAAATAAAAGATTAGCATTCTGAACTGCTTTTTGCGAGTTCTCTACTCGCAATCGGGCATATTCCAACTGTTCCCGCTGCTTCTCCACCGTGATGACCGCATCGGATACCTCGCTCACGGCTTCCACTACAGTCTGCTGTAAAGAAAGCTCTGCTTTATCCCGTTCCAATTTCGCCACTTCCCATTTGGTTTTCAACGATTTTCGCTTGAAGATGGGCGCCGTTAGGTTAGCACCAATCCCTCCCAGTAAAGCTCCTGGAATGGAGAACCAATTCTTCGGCAACATGGCATTTACCCCAAATTCTCCCCCTAAGGAAAGCGAAGGATAGCGCATAGCCTGTTGGATGTTCGCATTGGCATTGGATGCAATCAATTCGAGCTCTGCTCCTCGAACATCGGGGCGATTTCGAAGGATTTCAATCGGGCTACCTAAGGAAATATCCTTGTTCTCCGCAAATAGATGCTCAAAGCTGGTACCCCGCTTTATCCTATCCGGCATCTTGCCCGTTAAAACCTGAAGGGCATTTTCCTGAATCAAAATCTCCTTCTCCAATTCAGGCACCAATGAAGCAGCAATCAATCGTTGCGATTCCGTTTGCTGTATACCCAAGGCCGTAATCTCTCCCGCTTGGTATTGTAGTTCCAGCATTTTCTTGGTACTATCGTTCAAGGTTACATTGCGCTTTGCCACCTCGATCTTCGCATCCAACATCAACAAATTGAAATAACCTTTTGCTACGTTGGCAATCAAATTAGTCTGTATGGCATTCCGAACTTCCTGAGAGTTCATAAACTCCGCATTCAATTGATCTTTGGCATTGCTGATCTTGCCCCAGATATCGATCTCCCAGCTAAATCCAATCTCTGAACCAAATTGAGAAAGATAGGTAAACATATTTTCTGAAGCTTTGGTTCCATGCTTTTCATACCATTTAGATGAAGGACCAGAACCAAAATCCTTGGAGCGCCATTGTTTGTTCATGCTGCCAATGGTGGCATCCACTTCCGGTAGATAATTATATTTATTCTGTCTCAATTGCTTACTAGCAATCTCTATATTCAACAAAGCCGTTTTCATATCATAATTATTGACCAATACTGAATCGATCAATTCCTTCAAAGTAGGATCATGAAAGAAATCCTTCCAGGAAATATTACTGATACTGGAAGTATCCGCAAAATAGGATAAGGTATCTCCGCGGAACTGATCCGGAAGATTTAATGTCGGCTGGGTATATTTTTCGCCGACCTTACAACCTTGCGCAATTAGTAAACACAAACCAATAAAACCCAACCCAATACGATGTATGCTTAATATTTTCATTTATTCTATTCTTCCTCTGTTTTAAATTTATTTCTAACCTGCTCATCCAAAGTCTTAAAGACCACAAAGAGAACAGGAATTATGAATACGCCGAATACTGCTCCGAAGAGCATACCACCTGCAGCACTAAAACTGATGGAATGATTTCCTATTGCCGAAGGTCCTACGGTCCACATCAAGGGGATCAAACCGGCGATGAAAGCCAAACTGGTCATCAGAATGGGTCTTAAACGTAGCTTAGCTCCATCAATGGCCGAATCAACAATGCTCATTCCTTTTGATCGTTCATGGACAGCAAATTCAACAATCAGAATCGCGTTCTTTGCCAATAATCCGATCAGCATGATCAAACCGACTTGCACATAAATGTTGTTCTGAAGACCAACAATCCCAATAGTCGCATAAACGCCAATTAATCCTACAGGGATGGATAGTAATACCGCCCAAGGCAGGATATAACTTTCATATTGCGCCGCCAATAGGAAATACACAAAAAGGATACTTAAGGCAAAGATCAATACGGTCTGAGAACCGGATTGGCTTTCCTCAAAACTCATCCCTGTCCACTCGTAGCCATAGTTGCCAGGCAGTTTTTCCTCCGCCAGTTTTTCAATTGCGCCCATGGCGTCGCCCGTACTGAACCCTTCTGCCGGTTCTGCATTCACCGTAATCGCATTATAGAGGTTATATCGAGTGATAGTTTCCGGACCTACGATTTTATCTAAGGTCAAAACTGTATTGATGGGCACCATTGCTCCTTTATCATTCCGAACAAAGATGGAGTTAAAGGATTCTGGATCCTTACGGAAATCAAAATCAGACTGTACATAAACCCGATATTGTCTACCAAATCGGCTAAAATCAGATGCCTGAACACGGGCGAAATAAGATCGAATGGTCGACATCAAGCTGTTGATGCTCAATCCCAAGGATTTTGCTTTCACCACATCGATATTCACTTCGTATTGCGGGAAATTGGATTTAAAACTGGTATAGGCATTCCCGATTTCGGGCAATTGATTCAATTCATTGATAAAGGAATCGGCAACCACATTAAAATCCCGTATATCACCTCCCAATCGATCCTGAAGCACCATTTCTATCCCTGCAAAATCCCCGAATCCTTGAACCGTAGGCCTTGGGAAGACCGTAAATTTCGCTTCGTGCAATTGGGAGAGATCCTGACGGATCGTGTCCATAAAAGCTTTGATACCTTTGATCTTTTCCCGTTCGGCATGCGGCTTTAAGGTGATGTATCCTGCCGCAAATGCCGGACTGGAACTACCATCTAGCGCATTATACCCCGAAACGGTGGTCATTCCTTCCACATCCTCATGGCGTTTCAGAATAGAATCTGCCATTCGTAGGACTTCGGTGGTACGAGCAAGGGAAGCTCCGGGTGGCATCGCCAAGTTATAGGTAATAAACCCATCATCTTCCGTCGGAATAAATGCTTTAGGTGATTTCATCATAAAGAATGCCCCCAAAGCCGTAATCAATATCAATCCAGACCAAGCCACTTTCTTATTCTTGATCAATTTAGAAACACCTTCCACATACTTATTGGTCATTCGATCAAAAGAGGTATTGAAAGCGGTAAAAAAGCGTTGCTTATATTTGTTGAATTTGTTCTGTTTTTTTCCGATTTCCTTTTCATCTTCCGGAGCCTTCAACAACAAGGCACATAAGGCCGGACTTAAGGTCAAGGCGTTCAGGGCAGAAATCAAGATGGCAGTCGCCAAGGTATAGGCAAATTGCCGATAAAAGATACCTGCAGGACCTTCCATAAACCCTACCGGCAAAAATACCGCTGCCATCACCATGGTTATGGATAAGATAGCGCCAGTAATTTCCGACATGGTGGATATGGTTGCTGCTCTAGCTTTTTGACCCGTATGATGCATCTTACTATGGATGGCCTCGACGACCACAATGGCATCATCCACCACAATACCAATGGCCAGAACGAGGGCAAACATCGTCAGGACGTTCAAAGAGAAGCCAAACAATTGCAGGAAGAAGAAAGTACCTACCAGAGAAACCGGTATAGCAATGGCCGGGATCAAAGTAGAACGGAAATCCTGCAAGAATATAAACACGATGATGAATACCAAGATAAAGGCCTCAAATAAGGTGTGTTTTACCTGCGAAATGGATTCATCGATCTGGTCGCGCACCGAATAGGTAATATCATAATGTATACCTTCGGGAAAGATCTTCGATTGCTCCTCTAAGACCTTCCGAACCGCCACATCAATATCATGGGCATTCGAACCACTGGTCTGTGTTAAGTTTAGGGTCAATCCTGGATTCCCATCCACCTTATTATCCGAATTGAGGTTGGTTGCACCAAATTCCACCCGGGCAACATCATTTAGATACAGCACCGAACCATCCTTATTGGTTTTTATGACCACATTCTGGAATTCTTCAGGCTGATTGAACCTTCCCTTATGCTTGATCACGGTCTCGAAAGCCTCTTCAGAGGTTTCCCCGAATTTACCGGGTGCAATCTCAAAGTTTTGGTCCTTAATGGCATCCGTTACATCTTTCGGTACTAAATTATAAAGGGCTAATTTTTCAGGATTCAGCCATACGCGCATGGCATAATCCCGCGCACCTAATCGAGAGACCTGGGCTACCCCATCCACCCGTAATAAGGGTCGCATGAGGTTAATCTGGGCAAAAGCCTGCAAGAAGGTCTCGTCGTAAACCGAATCCCGATGATCGGAATATAGGTTGATGGTCATGATGACCCCACTCTGCCGCGGCATAGTGGTAATACCTGCTTCATTCACTTCTGCTGGTACAGCACTGATCGCTTTGGAAATCCGGGTCTGCACATTCACAGATGCAACATCCGGATTGGTTCCGGTCTTGAAATAAACAGTAACCGAACCAGATCCCGAGTTAGAAGCCGTGGACTTGATGTAGGTCATGTTTTCTACCCCATTGATGGCTTCTTCGATGGGTAATAATACGGATTTGGCGACGGTTTCCGCGGTTGCTCCCGGATAACTTAATGATACCACCACACTTGGCGGCGCAATCTCAGGAAAGCGGGTAACAGGTAATAACTTCAACCCGACAAGTCCTAAAATCACCAATATGATCGATACAACCGTTGCTAGAACTGGGCGATTGACGAATGTTTTTAACATAAATAGTAGTTAGGGTTGGACAAAGAAATAGCTGCCCCCATTTGCATGGAGGTCAATTATTTCTTTATCCTATGTTTAAGAATGAGATTATTGTTGCTTAGCGATCGGTTGGATGATGGATCCATCGGTAAGCTTGTCAAATCCACTGAGGATGACGCGATCACCTGCAGCGAGACCTTCGGAGACAATATATTTGTCCTTACTTTTTCCGGCCAGTTTGATGTTCCGCCTTTGTGCTTTATTGTTTTTATCGACCACAAATACAAAGGTTTTATCCTGCAGTTCGCTGGTAGCTACTTGAGGGATCTGCAACACCTGCTCTTTCACCTCTGAAATCTTTAAGGTCCCGGTACTTCCTGAGCGCAGGATATTATTCTGATTCGGGAATGTGGCACGTAAGGAAATTGCTCCTGTGGTTCTATCCACTTGGCCATTTACCGCATCTACCGTTCCTTTGATAGGGTATTCCTCCCCATCTGCCAACACCAAGGTTACTTTGGGAAAGGTTAGGCGTTTCTGTTTATCGTAAGCTCTTCCTTCCATACTGTCCTTCTTGGCCTGCGCTTTGGAAAAATAGAGGAAGTCGGATTCGTTCATCGCGAAATAAACATATACTTCTTGAATATCGGAAAGGTTGGTCAAAGGCTCTTTATCGCCTTTGCTAACCAGGTTTCCGATCCGTTTTGGAATACGGCCGATATAGCCGCTCACTGGAGCTTTGATCACGGTAAAATCCTTGCTCAATTGCGCTGATCGCACCTCTGCTCTCGCTTGGTCTACCCCAGCTTTTGCTACTTGGTAATCGGATTGGGCAGCAGCCAAACGAACATCAGAGATGACTTCGTTGTCTACCAAAGGCTTCAATCGGTCTACTTCCAATTGGGCATTCTTTAATTTGGCTTCGGCTACGCGGGCACTGGCTACCGTATTGTTCAGGTCTTCCTGATAAAAAGAAGGGTCGATCTTGAACAATCGCTGCCCCTTCTGAACGAAGGAACCTTCATCGACATAAATTTCTTGTAATAGACCTTCCACCTGCGGACGAACTTCTACATTGACCTTTCCTTCAATGGTACCTAGATAGTCTTTTACCGTAACAGCATCAGCTTGTTCTACGGTGTAAACCGGAAGGGCTAATGCTTTTGAAGAGTTTGTTTTTTCTTTTGATTTACTTTCGGAACAACTGCTGAAGATAGCCACTGAACCGATTACTAAAATGGATGCTTTTAAAATGGATAAATTGAGTTTCTTCACAATAATTAATTTGATGATGTTTGTGCTTAAAAATTCATGATGGAACTGCTTCGTAATATTTTTATTACACTTCCGTATTATTAACGTGATTTTTAACAATTATTGTACCGTTTAACATTTGTTAACAGGTTAAATAATAGTTAAAGGTTGATGATTGATTGTTTAAACAACCATAACTGACTGGGAATCAGATTTTAGTTGTTAATCACGTCATCGTAAGTTTGTAAGTAAGTTATAGGAATTAAAGAGACAGAATATAATTTTGTATTTCATTTAGGATACAGCGAGAGAGGGAGTAAGATTTTTAATCGTCATTGGTCCTTGAGAGACCCTTCGCAATGTTAATCCCCCTCTCTTATTCCTATCATAAACTTGGACAGTTCATTAGGCCAGGAGCCTGTTTTTACGATTGATAAGTTATGATAAGAGCTGCTGTAATCCACAAATATGATATACAAATATGGTAACAGGTATTGATTGTTCAAAGGATTATTTTGACATTTCTG